>CAZXNN010000058.1:0-12422 GCA_964641915.1 uncultured Nitrospira sp.
GCGAAATCCCCCCTTTTACCCGGCCGGTTCATGCGGACCTTATTCCGCGAGCGGCTCATCCCGGCTTGGGCGCGAAGAACACGACTCCAACGCCCGCTCGGCTTGATGTTGTTAGATCTCGATCGTTTTAAAGCGGTCAACGATACGATGGGACACGATGTTGGCGATTTGCTGCTCAAGTCAGTGGCAGACCGGCTCAAACTCTGTGTCCGAGAAGTAGATACAGTAGCCCGAATGGGTGGAGACGAGTTTACGATTATCCTGGAAGGTTGCTCGGCGGAACAGGACATCACGATCGTGGCTCAACGGATTACCGAATCCCTGAGCGAGCCTTTCGAACTGGGCGAGCACCGCCCATCGATTGGCGTCAGCATCGGGATCACCATCTACCCCTCTGACGATCACGATATCGACGACCTCCTGAAACACGCCGATGCCGCGATGTACCGCGCCAAACAAAAAGGTGGCAGCACCTTTCAACTGCACACATCCGATGCCAAGCCGCACTCCCCGCTTGTCTCGTAGCAGTCACCCCTGCTAGCGACCGATATCTTCCAACGGTTGGTCCGTCACCACACACGCTCCTCGTGGATTACGCAAAAGATCATTGGCGGTGACCAATTCTGAGGGAGCCGGATTGGGATGTGCATCGGGCGTTACCACGACCCCCCAGTGCTGATTATCCCAGCAGACGTTATCCGCCAACAGGGCGCCTCCATGATGAAACAGCAGCATGCCGCTTAACATGTTCCCCTCACATTGATTGCGGACGATATCGGGGCAAGTCCGGGCATCACGTACAGCGATACCAAAATGATGATTGTCGAAGCATCGGTTGTCTACTACTCGAGGTTGAGCGCCAGCAAACACGAAAATCCCAGACTCCCGGTTCAGACAGACTTCATTGCCGGAGAATGTGGCCCGACATTCCGGGCCATACAGCACCACACCTGACAAAATTCCTTCCATGGCGCGACAGTCGGAAATCACGCAGGTGCTATCCAGAACGTTGATGGCCGAATGTTGATCGCTCCCCACATAACGAAATGCGATGCCTGAAACTCGGCCAGCTGGAACCCGCTGCATGTATAAGGGCCCCCCGCGACGGGAAAAGATCTGCACCTGATCGCGCCCGGCACCAATCAACCGCACGGGACGGTCGGAAATGAAAATCTTATCTTCATAGGTGCCTGGTCTAATATAGATCTGATCCCGTTCCTCCGCATGACGAAGCGCGTCGCTTGGGAGGGAATAGCAACGCGGATCTCTTGCATCGACAATCAGCGTTTTGCCACCAGCTGGATTGGATGGTACCGGCTCATCCATGCTTAGGTCCTTCTTTTTGGTCCAACCGTAACAGCGTAGCATTAAAGTCACACTGGGCAAAAATGGGCTCGTACAATTCTGTCATTATTCAGAGCCCCGGCCGAATTGTGCCAGAGTAGCTCTGATTTGAATGCCAAAACACCTCTATTTTTCACCATTTTGAGGCCTCTGCTCTATCTTCCTCGTGGCATACCGATTGCGTTATCCCCCTCTGAAGACCCGAGGGGGCTGGCTAGTTTGGAGGAAAACCATGAAGAAGCACTTTCGCATCGGAATCCTCGTTGCAATGAGCGCTCTGCTCTTTTCGCCAAATATCCCACTGGCGGCTCAAGGCCAAATGCAAGACAGCTCCCGCCGCCTATATGATCGAGTGATGGAAGAATTCAAGCACCGGGACTATGAAGCGGCGCTCGCAGGATTTCGTTTTTTTATCGAAGTGCATGGGCACTCCGCCCTTGCTGCAAATGCTCAATATTGGATCGGAGAATGCCAGTATCGATTGGGGCGCTATAAGGATTCGCTCGCCTCGTTCTATAATGTCGTCTCGTATTATCCACTCAGTCCGAAGCTGGCGGCCTCCACTCTGAAAATCGGGCAAGCCTATACAAAACTCGGCGACCAGGATAAAGCCCGCATGATGTTTGAACGCGTGGTCGACCAGTACCCTGACAGTTCAGAAGCCGAGCTTGCCAGGAAGGCTATCGACACCACCAACGCCAAATCTGACCCGGCCTCACACACGCTTGAATAACACGGGTTCAAGTCCGCTTACGGCCCCTCCAGCCACTATAACTCATCCGGCTCGCATCCGAGAAGGGATGCGAGCGCTGGAACGGTATAGGACTTCTGTACACGGAGAGTTATAAGCTTAACCCCGGCAGCATCTAACACCGACTCGATCACCCGCTGTCGGCTTTCTTGACCGCCCCGCGAAGCTAGGCCTTCCACTTGCACGACCTGTTCAACCTGCCTCGTCCCCGGGTGCACCAGGACAAATGCCACACGCTTCAGTGCAATCTGTTGAAAAGCTCGTGCCCGAACTTCTCCAATCGCCTCAATTCGGACAAAAGCCCAGAGCGGGACTTGCGAAAAGACAAGATACTGATCCTGAACCGCTAGCCGGATAAGGTTATAGAGCAAGACTTCTTGCTCCGTCAGCAATTGAGCCGGGCTTACCTTCGTTCCTGCCGGAAAGACTGGGCCCTGACTCTTCCCCTTGTCTGACGAAGGGCTCCGTTTCCATAGCAACAATGCCAGCACACCCAGTGCGAGAGAACCAATGAGAATGACTTCCATGCGCTACGTGTGGCCCTTCACGATGAGATTTTCAGCCGACGCATCCACCCCGGTCCACCGGGAACAATGCATCCCAGCAAAGCCAGGTGACTCGCGCCAGTGACAGCAGGAACATTGCCGCACTGATCCATCACTGTTTGATACGCCAGAATGGCAAACGCGACCGCCTCGAACGCTTTACTATCCCACCCAATCGCGTCGAACGTCGTGACAGGGGCCGGTAAAAATACGTCGGCAAGATGCGTCATAATGGCCCGGTTCCGCACGCCGCCCCCACCGACGATTACTTCGTCGATTCCACCATGAATCCATCGCCTGGCCGTCCCTACAGACTCAGCCGTCCAACGACTGCAGGTAGCCAGGAGGGTTTCGATCGAAAGCTGTCGCGCCTCCTGAATGGCCAGAAGCTCCTCTACCATCGGCGAGCCAAATAGTTCTCGTCCAGTCGATTTGGGAGGATGCTTTGATAAATATGGATGCGCCAGCAACTTCGTCAGCAACCGACCGTCCGGCTTCCCGCGCAAGGCCAGGCGTCCGTCACGATCCATCGAGACCCGTCCGTCAGTCGCCCGGTACATGAGGCCGTCCAAAACCATATTGGCCGGACCGGTATCAAACGCGATGACACCGCCCACTCCTTTTCCGCTCGGCAGATAGGTCACGTTACTGATGCCGCCAAGATTCACTATCAATCGTGCACGCCGTGGATGGCGGAACACGAGCGCATGCACGCCGGGAGTTAACGGTGCACCCTGGCCACCGGCAGCAATGTCACGCGGGCGAAAGTTAGCCACCGTAGTAATGCCCGTTCGCTCAGCAATCACGGCAGGCTCGGCGATCTGCAGGGTAGACCGGATGGCTCCAACCCCGGCATCCTTCACTCCATGAGGCAAGTGGTGAACCGTCTGGCCATGAGAACCGATTAAGTCGATGTCCTTGGGCCGAAGCCCGGCGGTTCGAATCGCACCGAGAGCCGCATTGGCAAACCATTCGCCGAGCAAGGCATTCAAGTGACAAATTTCTGCAACAGACCCCGAGGCCGATGCCGCAAGAATCCGCTGTTGTAGAGATCGCGGGTACGGCAATGCGTGGAAGGCGATGGTGTGTATACCCAAACCCTTCCGTGATCGCGTGATCTCGACTAGTGCGGCATCAACTCCGTCACCAGACGTGCCAGACATCAGTCCTACCACTTTCATAATGCTGCTTCCCTTTCCTCGATAGGCCTCGCACAGACACCGCCGCTACGCTAATGGAAGTCAGTCATGCGGTCAAGCCATTGCGCCACTTCTCCCCCTTGATATGACCGTCAGATCAACTCGTTGACATCACAGTACCCCGATGCTACCGTCCCCGCCCATGTTTGCACTATGTCGAACGGCTCTCAGAATGGTTTTCGTAGCCGTGTTCTGCCTCGCGATTTTCTCGCCGGCGCAGGCCCTGGCAACTTCCCTGCCCCCCTTGAACGTCGTCGTCACAATCCCGGTCCTCAAGGACTTAACCCAACAAGTAGGCGGCCAGTACGTACATGTCACGTCCCTCCTGAGCGGCTATGAGAATGAACACACCTATGCACCGAAGCCCAGTGATTTGATCGCAGTCAGAAAGGCCCGGGTCCTTTTTGAAGTCGGAATCGGGCTAGAGATCTGGGTTTCGGCCCTGGTGAAGAATGCCGGAAGTCCTTCGCTCGTTGTCATCACGACCTCCGATGGCATCGGGTTGATCCGTGATCATGCCGATCAGGAGAGCCCCCAACCAGGCGACCATCAGCATGCCAACGGCGGCAATCCCCACGTATGGATGGATCCGGAGAGTGTCGCCACAATGCTCCGGCACATTACGGAAGCGCTCATCACACTTGACCCGGCGCATGCGAAGGAGTTTCGCGACAACCAAGCCTCGTATCTCCGACAGCTGGATCAACTCCGGAAGGAGTTGTCCGAACGAGTCAAGCAACTGACCGATCGCCGATTCATCGCTCACCATCCGGCCTGGCCCTATCTGGCCAGACGGTTTGGGTTCGATATCGTGGCCACGATTCAAGCCCAATCCGGTACAGAACCATCGGCCCTTCAGATTCAGTCACTCGTCGCAAGAATTAAAAAGGACCGTATCAAGGTCATCGTCTCAGAAATCCAGTTGAGCCAACGGATCCCTGAACTCTTGGCAAAAGAAGCCAAAACCCGTGTGATTGTCCTCACAACACTGCCAGGCGGACTCCCCGGAACCGAGACCTATCTCGACATGCTTCGTTATAATGTGCTCCAATTGGCCAACGCGCTGGAGGCGACATAACGATCGTCCTTAGTGTGGCTCAGCGCCGGAAGGAGCCTGGTTTTCCGTGTCCGAATCATCCAACCCGATTATCCAATTTTCCCACGCAACCTTTGGCTTTCCTGGAGTCATTGCACTTCAAGACATTTCGCTCTCCATCGGCATGGGAGAATTTGTCGGAGTCATCGGTCCCAACGGATCAGGTAAAACCACCCTTTGCCGTGCGGTCTTGGGCCTGATGGCGCCCCTATCGGGACATTTGCGTATCTTTGATTGCGCCTGCGGCGAGCTGCGCTGCCACCACCGCGCCCAGATCGGCTACCTCCCGCAAAAGGGCGTCGTGGATCGGAACTTCCCGGTCACCGTCCTTGAAACCGTCATGATGGGCCGCTACGGCACCTTGGGCCTCTTTAAACGAACGACAATGAAGGACCAGGCCATTGCTCTCGATGCCCTCGCCCACGTGGGGATGGACGCGCATCGAGATACAGCACTCGGCCATCTGTCCGGCGGCCAACAGCAGCGGGTATTCATTGCGCGTGCCCTGGCTCAGCAACCGAAAGTCCTCCTGCTCGATGAGCCGACCACCGGCCTGGATATTACGACCCAACACAATGTCATTGAGCTCGTTGCACAGCTGCATAAGGAACTGGGCTTGACCGTGCTCTTGATCACACATGACATTAATATGATTCGGTCACACGTTGACCGGCTCGTGCTGCTCAAGACCCGCCTATTTGCCGCCGGGCCTCCGGCCGACGTGCTCAAACCAGACATCCTTCGCCAAGTCTATGGAAAGGAACTCGTCATTACAGATAAAGACCTCGTGATTGTTGAGGACTACCACCATCATCATTAGCTGTATGCCTGCATATGCTTGAACTGTTTGCTTACGATTTCATGCAACGCTCTCTCCTCGCTGCAGCGATGGTAGGAGGACTCTGTTCTGTCATTGGCGTGTTTGTGGTCTTGCGGGGGCTCGCCTTCGTTGGGGCAGGTACGGCCCATGCCGCGTTTGCGGGAGTAGCGCTCGGCTTTTTGATGGGTTGGCCGCCATTGCTGCTTGCGATTATTTTTGGCTTAGCCACGGTCTGGATCACCGGGTGGGTGGAAGAAAAGGGTCGCATGAAGCTGGATGTCTCAATCGGAATTCTCTACACCACCACCATGGCGCTGGCGATTCTCTTCATCGGACTCATGAAAACCTACAATGCTGAGGTCTATGGCTATCTCTTTGGGAGCGTCTTGTCCGTCACGAGTGAAGAGCTGCGTACGATCGGGGGGCTCAGCATACTGGTGCTGGGCCTGATTCTGCTCTTTTCTAAAGAGCTGTACTTCATCGCTTTTGATCAGGAAATGGCCGAAGCCTCGGGCGTACCGGCCCGTAAGATATTCTTTCTCCTGCTCACACTCATCGCGCTCACCGTGGTGATCTCCCTCAAAACCGTCGGAGCGATCCTGGTCTTTGCTATGATTCTGATTCCGGCTTCGACAGCCTATCAGCTCACGCACAGCCTGCGCACGCTCACGCTGTATTCAATCTTCATTGGCGTCTCAACGTCCGTAACAGGTGTCCTGATCTCTGCGGTCTGGGATGTTCCGTCAGGACCGGCGATTGTGCTGTTGGCCACGACGCTATTTTTCTTTTCTATTCTGGTCTCCCCCAAACGGCAGCCTGTCGCCTATTCCTCTTAACAAAGGCATGATTGGTCGCGCATATACGGCATGTGCGACCAGTGCGTAGCCAAGAATGTACAGATCGCGGAAGCCCGGCAATGGATTCTCCTGGGGGACCCCCTTGAAGATTCACGGCCTACTATCCTAAACTCGCAATGGATTGTTCGGTCTTAACACCTAGGAGGTTTCATGTTACATCGAGTGATGCAGCAGCCCGTGCTCGTCCTTGGCTTGTTGGTTGGGATGATCGTCATGTCATCACCCGCGGTTTCTCACGCCATTGATGTCGTGCATGAGGGAACAGCACAGCCGAATGAGATTGTGGCAGGCTTTCGCGTTGGTCCTGGGTTCAGCACAACCCCCGCACTCAATACTGTTGGTCCTTCGCTGAACTTTCAAGGCCTCTATGGAGTCAATAAGTGGCTCCGCATGGGAATGGTTCTCGACTGGGACCAGCATAAGATTGACAGGAATGTCGCGAACGCACTCGGCACCAGCGGATCCTTTTCAACGATAACCATTCTTCCTGTGTATTTGGAATACCGTCCCGGCCGCATTGGCGGAATTCAGCCCTATGTGGCAACCGGCATCGGGGTAAATATTAATAACAAGAACGTATCAAATACGATGGCATGGCGTGCTGCCGGCGGCATCGATTACTTCTTGACCAAAGCCTTGGCGCTCAATACCGAAATCAAGTACACCAGAAACACCACTGACGGCCAGGAACTGGGCGGCGTGGCTCTCCTTTTTGGTGTTCGCTACTCGTTTGGTCGTTAGAGTGGCCTTCTAGGTCCTGAGGAGCGCAGGGAGCAAGTCCCTACGCTCCTCTATCACACATTGATTATTTCCGCTGTTTCCTTCTCACCTTCCCTTTCGGTGAAGCTGGGGGATGGGTCTTTCTCCTGACACTCGACCAGGATCTCGGATAACACCAGAAGGTCATCCAGCCTTTTCCGTGGAGGGTCGCGAATCATCCCTTCCCACGATCAAGCCCTTGGGGAACCAAGCGACGTTAAACTGAACCAGTAATGTCAACTGGGATGCCTTTTCATTTGGATTCTTGTTCGGTGTGATTATGTATTTCTGACCAACGCAGTATGGCTGTGTCCGCCGTACATGCGGGCACAGCCATCTCATGAACTCGCCGCGTATCGGACTACCCTTCAGGCGAGCACCGAGGCTATTCGCACCTGGTTTCGTAGATTGATCCGCGTTTGAAAGTCTGGCAGGTCTGTCCAAAAGAATTCTTCTGGGATGGGCCGACAAACTCTGGACATGGCCCTGTGAGACGGTCTGCCCACGAGCATCCAACCCCTCCCGGCCCCTGGCTATACGGGTTCCCATTCCTGTCATGCAGGCTGTCGCAGCCCCCACCTGTAATACCCAATAAACAGGCAACCAGAAAGAGAAGAATCGAGAGAAGCCTCATTCGCACCTGGCCTGCTTGCTGCGAATCCAGACCATGCCGGTCTGTTCCTTGGAACTGAACCCCAGCTTTTCGTAGAAGCCCGGTCGGCGGGTGCAGAGCCAGAAGAGTTCGACTTTCTTCAGGCGGGGATGATGGAGAATACGCTGGACGATTTCGGCTCCGATGCCCTGCTTCTGATAGACCTCGTCGACGATCACGTCCCAAATAGTCGCACGATAGACGAAATCCGTGAGAACGCGGCCGAACCCTACAAGGTGATCACCATCCCAGGCGCATAAGGCCACATCAGTGTGGCGGAGCATATCGCGGGCATCATTCAACGTCCGCCCCTTGGCCCAGGGTGCCTGCTGAAACAATGTCAATAATTGTTCTGGTTGGAGTGACTTCTTCTCTGAAAATGTAACCGTGGTCTTGAGCGTAGGGGGCATTGTGTACTAGAGTATCTCCCGTTGAGAGACTGTATTTTGAAATTTGAAGTGTACGAGGAAACCGATGTCAACGCAAGTCCGTAGCTGCCCCAAGTGCTTCCAGTTAATGTGGCTCAAGCCGAATGAGTTCGAACTCCTCGATGTTGAAACCGTCAGGGCCAAATGCCCCCATTGCAGTTCAACGGTCCGGTTTAGACTGGTGAGCGAAGGAGCCAACGCCACCGGCCCCAAAATGGGCCACTGACTAAAACCTGGTCTGTAGATAGCGATCGGCGCACAGCCTTAGACCGTTCACTTGATAGTCATTTTCGCTCAAAGCTGCCCCCTGATGGCTGAACGCTTTCCACCGCCATCACATTCCCCGCCCTGAACCATCCAGTTCAGGTTTGTTTCCAGGAAGTATTTTGTGAAGGGAGGCGCGGTATTCTGCAACCCGCTTTTCGTCTATGCGGCCTACTTCGATTTCCTTATCCCGTTGCATTCGCTCCACATGATCGAGCACGGCCAGCAAGGGCTGCACCGCTCCTATTAAATTCCCAACCTCAAAGGCTTCCAATGAGGCCACGAATGATTCGTTCAATCCTTTGTAAGGCGTCCCCGTACTCTGACCACGCACGCGAGAGACATTCTCTTCATAATCATCCACAGCCTCTAGCTTGGGCTTCACTCCGCTTGGCACCGCCGATAGATGGACAATCGGCGGCAACTTGGCGGCATAGCCTTTCAGCTGAGCCGAGAGAGCACCTATAGCATCAAGAATATCAGCTGTTTGCATATTATTCTCCTCTCAGGAGCGTGGATTCATCTGAGGCGGATCACCACTCATGATTCTTTGCTCAGCTTTGCGGTCTGTACCTGTCGAAGGGCGTAGGTCACCTTCTCCATGTCTGGGGGAAACGGTCGAGTAAAATCTTGTCTCGTCCCAGTTGTAGGGTGCGTAAAGCCGAGTGTCCTTGCATGGAGCATGACTCGCGGAATCTCCACTTCATCAAGAGCACAGACCTTTCGCCCCCCATATGTCGGGTCCCCAAGAATGGGATGACCGAGAGAGGAGAGGTGGACTCGGAGCTGATGGGTTCGCCCCGTTCTAGGGTAAAGGAGGACATGGGCGGCAATTTTCCCATATCTCTGATCCACCTTGTACTCCGTCACTGATTCCCGTGGGCTCGTCGTGCGTGTAGATATCTTTTTTCGCTCCTTAGTATCTCGGCCAATCGCTAGTTCGATCAGGCCGTGTCCTTTTTTGGGGATGCCCCAGATCAAGGCTTCGTAGACTCTCGTGATCGTATGCTCCTTAAACTGTGCGGCCAGATGTCGGTGAGCTTGATCCGTCTTGGCAATCACCATCACGCCGGAAGTTTCCTTATCCAGTCGATGGACAAGTCCAGGTCGTTCTTTTCCTCCGATAGCCGAGACGGTTCCTCCGGATGTCTGAAAGTGATGGAGCAGCGCATTCACCAGTGTCCCGGTCCAGTTCCCCGGGGCTGGATGAACAACAATTCCTGAGGGTTTGTTCAAGACAAGGAGACTATCGTCCTCGAAAAGAACTTCCAGAGGAATGGCTTCGCCCTTAAGCGCGAGCGGCTCAGGTTTCGGCACATCCATGCTGATTTTGTCGCCCGGCTTGATCTTCTGGCTAGCCTTCACGACCTGCTCGTTGATGCGAATACGACCGAGTTCGATCAGGCGCTGCAAGGCGGACCGAGAAATATCTCGTTGGTGATTGGCGAGAAATATGTCTAGGCGCTTTGGTTGCTCGCCAGCGGTAACGACAAATTCCGTTATCATACGAGAGAAGCTACTGGAGCCTCTGGTGAAAATCAATGCGGCCTAGATGGATTTTGCCTATCCTCTTGCCTGGATTATTCCCCGCGATGGGCTTCCGCCTGGGTGCTTGGTCTAGATTCATCTTTCTTTACAGTTGAGAGAGTACACCTCCTTTCCGTCCTAGTGCACCATCCAGCCATCGACATCCATCAGATTTCGTTTGAAGTAATTGGACACCAGGCTTGGCGATCCTGCGGTCCACCATATTTGACGCTGCAATCTATAGCTTCATCCGTAGACTGATTCGATCCTGGCCCGCCGGCGTATAGAGCTTCTTGGAGAGTAAGAAATGATCGAGGCGCTGGCGCGATCTCTTATCGATCAGGACTGATTCAACTCCAAATCGTGCTCCTTTGACCCACACTATACGGACTTCATCAATTAAGAGAGGCCCTTCATTGTCAGGCAAGGCAAGGCAGAGAGTCAGATGCATTCCAAGTTCCACTGGCTGATTGCCTTCGATCCCCACTCCCTCTTGAGAAATGTCGATCGCCGCCCCTTCTCCAACGAGCAACTCATTTTCGGTGAATCCAGAATAAGTTAGGTGGCAAGAAACGGTCACGCGTTCTGACCGGCGAAGCTCTTTGGCTAAATCCGCATACATGGCGGCCGTCAATTCTTGAGTTGGGATTCCCATATTCGATCCCCCTTCTGCTGAGTGTTGAATCATCCTTGATCAAAGGATGCCAGGCGAATCACTTCCTGTCTGTGACACAAAGGTGGGTAGGGGGTCACGAGGGCCGCGACTCATTCAGATCGAGTCTTATCGGATATGTTGTGATAGTGAACGGTGGATCAAAAGAAACGCTACATCGCCGAAGCTGAGCGGGAGACGCTCTCGACTGCTGGAGAAGAAATGATGGATTTCGAGAAGGCGAGAGCGATCTAGGCGTGGCTTGGCTTGCGAGCGCGTTCGGCGATCTTTTTACGAAGACGGGCTTTCTCGAGGCTGATTTCGGCTTCTTTGACCTCCGAGGGAAGACCGCCGGCCTTCAGACGTTGTTCAGCCTTTTCAACCGCAGCTTGAGCACGGCCGACGTCAATATCCTCGGCCTTCTCCGCGATCTCTGCCATGACCGTGACTTTAGTCGGGGTGACTTCGGCGTAACCCCAGAGGATCGCCATATGATTCGTCTGATCACCCACACGATATCGAAGCTCGCCGATCCGAAGCGTGGAGAGGAAGTAGCAATGGCCTGGCAACACCCCGAATTCGCCTTCCGAACCAGGCGCGATGACTTCATCCACCTGCTGACTCAGCAGCTGCTTCTCCGGAGTCACAACCTCTAACAGAATCTTCCCTGCCATTCTTTTCTTCCTCTTCCCACCGACCCAAGCACAGCCGGCTGGGCTGATCTCGATTGCGCGCATTGACCGAGCACAGTTTCATCGTGCGCGGTCAGCGAGCAGGAGATCGCCCTGCCGATGTGCGCTTATACCTTCACACCCATTTTCTCGGCCTTGGCCACGGCTTCCTCGATCGGACCTACCATGTAGAACGCTTGTTCCGGCAGGTGATCGTACTTGCCTTCAAGGATTTCCTTGAAGCTTCGAACCGTATCCTTCAGCTTCACATACTTGCCTGGCGATCCGGTAAACGCTTCGGCGACATGGAATGGCTGCGACAGGAATCGCTGGATCTTCCGCGCACGAGCCACGGCCATCTTGTCGTCTTCGGACAATTCGTCCATACCGAGAATCGCGATAATGTCCTGCAGATCCTTATACTTTTGGAGCACTGACTGGACGCCGCGGGCGACCTTATAGTGTTCTTCACCGATGACTTGCGGATCGAGAATACGGGAGGTGGAGTCCAGCGGATCGACCGCCGGATAAATTCCCAACTCAGCTAACTGGCGCGACAACACGGTGGTCGCGTCCAAGTGGGCAAACGCGGTAGCCGGCGCCGGGTCGGTCAAGTCGTCGGCGGGCACGTAGATGGCCTGCACCGACGTGATCGATCCGCGCTTGGTTGACGTAATACGTTCTTGCAGCTGCCCCATCTCAGTCGAGAGCGTGGGCTGATAGCCGACGGCTGACGGCATACGGCCGAGCAAGGCTGACACCTCTGAACCGGCCTGAGTGAACCGGAAAATATTGTCGACGAACAGGAGCACGTCCTGATTTTCTTCGTCACGGAAAAATTCGGCGACGGCCAAACC
>CAZXNN010000059.1:0-12385 GCA_964641915.1 uncultured Nitrospira sp.
GCCCGCCGCGTGCGCTATCGCCTGGCGCCTGGGGTCTGGTGAGCGTGAGGCAAGGAATCTCTACGCATACGGAGCGCAACGCGCCCCAGATCGTTGATCCCGTCTTGTTGGCGCAGGTATGTGACAGCGTGATATGGCTGATCAACGAAGTAACAATTCAGCCATCATAACGGGTGTTCGTTCTGCGACGGGTTGCACGAATGATATTGTCCCTGGTATAATGAAAGCAATTAAGCAGTGAAGCAGCCAGATGCGAACTGGCCAGCTTCACAACCCACATCGTGAGGGTCCCAGGACAGAGGTATCGCTGCTGCTACTTTAGCACGGCTGCTTGTGATGAGCAAATGAGGCAGCGGTCCCACCGACTTGGCTTCGTTCATTGGATTCCTTCAGAGGTCCGACATCAGTTGTCAAACCAATTGGCTGTTCGTAAGGTATCTTGGCGATACAAGCCAGGCAGGGAGTACAGATAATGCCACAGGAACGAGCTGAATGGGTTACGAAGCTGCTCTCATGGCACGGCCACGACAGGGGCGGAGTTCGCGTTCCCTTCCAGGACGCGGAAGACAGACCCATCCCGACAACAATAGAAACGAGTTTAGTGCTAAGACTGAACGCTCTCGCGGACGCAATTGCGGCCGGTGAGCGGTCGGTGCCTCGCTATATATTCCTCGTCGGTGGTCCTGGAAACGGTAAGTCCGAGGTCATCCAGAGCTTCTTGGTCCGCTTGGACAAGTCCCTGGGTCTGAACGATGAGCTTGTTGCCGTGTTGAGGCAGGAGTTCAGCCCAGCGCCCTTACTGCGCAGACAGGTCGAGATCTTTCCGGACATGCTGGCTGCACGCCAGGAAAGATTCCGAACCGCAGTTGGCAGGCTTGTTGTGATCCAGGATGCTTCGGCTACCGACACCGCTTTTGGGCAAGCGGCAAGAGAATTGGTCTCGACAATCGCCGACGTGCTCACTACCTCGGAGGATCCGCCTCCTGTCTTCCTTGTATGTGTCAACCGCGGCATTTTTGCGCACGCCCTTCGAAATGCGTTTTACGAATGGGGGCCAAATTCTGAGGTCGCTGTGCTTCTTGGCGATCTTATCCGCGCTTCCAGTCTCGGGCTGGAGGCGTTGGCCCCAGATGCTTCTCGACCCTCTTGCTGGCCCCTTGATAGCCACGCCACGGTCGCTTGCTGGCCAATGGACTTTGAGAGCCTCTTAGAGCCGGGTGACAACAGGCCGTCTGCGTTCGAACAAATGCTACGGGCTACGCTATTGGATGATACGTGGCTGTCGCCCCTAACATGTACCCAGTGTGCATCGCAAAACTACTGTCCCTTCCGGCAGAACCTGCTGTGGCTCACTGATGATCAATACCGTTCAAGCTTGCACGACATCCTGCGACGTGGTGAACTTAGTTCTGGGCAGCGGTGGAACTTCCGCGACCTTTTCTCCCTGGTGGCCGAAATCATGATCGGAGATTGGAGTGACTTCGGAAGTAATCATCCATGCGAGTGGGTGCATGCACATGCCGATATCTTGGCGTCAGCCGTCACGAACCGCGATCTGAAAGCCTCCGGGGCCTATCAATTAGTCAGGCACTTATATCCGCAGGCTCTCTTCTCTACCCCGATTACCAATGACGCCAGCGAAACATGTGCCCAGTACGCTTCACAGAGCAACCACCGAGTATCTTATGAGATCGCAATGACGGTCGGCGAGAGTCTCCCCAATGTGTCTAGGCACATTCGCAAACTACTAGAGAAGAACTACAGTCCCTTGGATCCTGCAGAACACACACCAGAGGACTTCGAGCATCCCATAGCTCAGATCGAGGAGGCGTACAGTCAGTCGGTCGCCCAAGGTAATGAAAGCCTGGGGGCGCTCGGTTTTCCAGTCTCAATCCTGGAATCCACTCTGTTGCAGTTGATGGCAGATGCGGAAAATGAGTGGAACATATTGACGCGAGCCTGGGCCAGGACAGGGATCGTGCTGCGGTTTCTTAGAAAAACCGCTTGTATGGTGGCCAAAAGGTCGATCGGTACGAGGTGGGGTTTCCATGCCGGGGATAGATACCTGAAGGAATACCAAGATGCTATTGTAAACCAAGCCTCTCTCACCAAGGTTGCACCCTTTTTGGCGCCTCTGTTCGGAGGCGACAAGTTCCGGCTCGACTTGCTTGAGAGCTTCGGACAGCCCCAAACGGATGGCGAAGGCAGAGTGGTACTGGTAGCGAAGCGGCCTGGCCTTAGGCCATTCAAGGCACCAGCCGGAACGGACAAAGTACCTAGACATGATGTTCCGTACTTTGAAGTGAGAGACTTGGATGTCCGAATTCCTATCACTTTCGATCTCTACCTGGCACTACGCCTTCGCCAAGAGGGTTGCGCAGGAAGCAGTCTGCCTGCAAGTGTGCGGGCGGCTATTGACAGCGTAAGGCATCGCTACGCGGGTCGGGCTTGCCGAGACTACACAAGCTTCAGCTATCAGGAGTCACGCATTGAGATAGCGGGATACGGTAGCGTAGGGCTTGAGGATGAGTCCGCATCTCCCACGTTCCAGCCGTTTTCTGAATGAGAGGTCGAGATGAATCTTTCTGACTTTCTAGTCAACCCAACCAGGATCACGCACCCTGCCTACGATGGTTCGTTCCTGACAAGCGCTAGGCCAGAATACTCAACCGGAGAGGTGTTGCTTGGTTCAGCATATCGAAGGCTATTGCTAGATTACCACGATAGAGAGGTGGATCTCGAGGACATCAACCAACTTCCTGAACGCTTGTCCAAAGGGCTCAGGTCCTCGGGAGACATGTGGAGAAGCCTATTCCTCGAACGCAACGGCCTGGCAAGTCCACCCCCTGGTGGCCCTCAGAAGCATGGTCTGCCTCAACTGATGCCACTCGTGCCCGAAATTGGCCGTTACGCATGTGTGCTGGGGAAAAAGCGCGATCGCTGGTATCCGGGCACACTACTTCTGCAGATCATCGGTGCCGGCAAGGGGAAACGCGGAGGCAAGCAACTACTCGATTCCTTGACCCAGGCACTGACGGTCACAACTACCGATGATCTATTTGCCCGCTTCCTAAATGATAAGCTTAGTTCTCTTGTCGATCCGCCGTCCGCCAAGTTCGATCTCCAGGCAGACGACCGAGCCTATCATCCAGCCTCCTCAGGGCGTACTGGAACACCGGCCGAGCGATTCTGTAACGACCTGGATTCGATTCTATCGCTGAAGGGCATCCTGACCCGCCGACAGTGGACGGTGTTGATCGAGTCCCTGATGCGAATTGGACTTACCATGCACGTTTTGTGGGTATGCAGAATCAATGCGGAATTCTGGCGCCTTCTTCTGCGCATTGCTGCTGGAGAGGCTGTCCCGAACCTCTCAAGTATCGAAACGTTGCTGTGGTCATGTCACAGCAGAATGCATCCCATCCTAGAGATAGGCACTGATGCCACGCCAAGAATCCGCGAGACCATCTCCAGCTTCACGCAGGCGCAGATAGGCATCAACCTGCTTTTGTTTCGCCTGGAAGAATCAGGCAACCCATGGGACACTCAACTCGGATTGGTTAGTGAAGCAGGTGAAGAATCGCGCCCGAGCATCGGCATTCAGTCATTTCTTGAACATGTGAGAAAAGCCCGCCTCAGCCTGGATGCAAATGATCCGCGTGGTTGTCTAGAACGGGAAACTGGCGAGTTGATCGACGCACATCGAGAGGAAGTGGAAGGCAAGAGCGGAAGCTCAAAGAACCTCTTTGAGTTTGCCAGGCACAGCCTTGGCCAAGTTCAGCCGGCTTTCTATGATGAAAAGGCCTATGATCAGGGCTACCTATTGATCCGAAAGAATAGAAGTCGAACTTCACCTTGGCCGGTGAGATTCGGCCCTGCAATGCTTATCGCGCTTGTCCATGCTGTCTGCTCGGCTCAGGATGGTGTCCCGGCAAGCATAGAAGACCTGCGTGATCATCTTGATCAATACGGCATATGGGCTGGCGTTGGAGAATTGAGTCAAGGACAGACCGGCGCCGATCTGGAGAGGCTTGGATTGGTCATCGACAGTCCTGACGCCTTAGGCGGTAGGCTGCTCGTTGCCCCGTTTTCGAGTAGCCCGGCAAGGTGAGCGCCGGTGTCGGTCATCGGTAAGGAGACTTCCGTATGCTTCAAGTAGCTGCTGTGATCAGAACCGCCCTCGAGGACACGATCCGTTCGAGGCTGATTAGCGACCCCAACACTCGAATTAGGTTGGTGTTGGTCGGTCCCCCACGTGAAGTGCTTGAGGCAACGTTTAGTGCCCTTACAGACCAAGGTGCGGATGACTGGACTATGGTAGTCAATGACCGCCAGTATGATATCACGGTGCTGTGGGTTGATGCAGCTGGGGAAGAAAGTACTCCTGGGACTACGACTAAAAGCCAGCGTTGCGGTTGGGACTATGCTGTGACGATCCGCAATAGCGTTCACCATGTGGTATCACTGGTAACGCTAAGCAAAGTGGACTCGATGCAAGAGTCCATTACCAACGCGACTGAGCTAATGGGTGCCCCTCAGGAGATTTCAACTATCAAGAGATGGACGACGGTCGTGCCTTGGCCGCACATTCTGCGGGCTATCGACCGGAATCTGGGTATTGGCGAGAGAACTGCACGACTGCTAGTCTCTGAAGTAATGAAGTCCTCCGCTGACTTAGAGCCTGTTTTGCGGGATCTGGACCCGTGGCTCGTGTCAGAGCGCTTGCTGGAGCCGATGCGTCCGTTGGAAGCCAACAAGATCGTGTCGGCAACTATCGGGATACCATTCTCCAGGGAGACTATCACCGAGGACTTAGTTCGAGATGGCCTCGAAGTCATCAAGAGGCTGGGTGATTTCCTTGGACAGCAGGGGCTGTCAGAGGGCGTCGGACTTCTTAAAGACACGGAGATCGCACGGAAACACACATTGACCAGCGCGCTAGACGACCTGCACCAACACGTCGTAAAGAACGCCGGTTCAGGCTTGGCGTTCTCGCGTGCGCCTACTTGGCATTACCGCCCTTCTTCTCCGAACGCTGAATGGTGGCAGCAACTTACCCGCGATCACCTGCACGCGATGCTGGAAGAGGTCGGAGCTGCCAAGAGACCTGAGAAAAAGAAAACTCTCAACCTAACCTGCGAGAATGCTCTTGATGGGAAAAAGACCGGTACCGCCGATCCGGTCATCGTACTCGATCAAGTTAGACTTAAGGCCAGACCCCCCCAGGGAGAACTGATGCCTGCCGTGAGCTATTGTCGAACTATCGGTCGCTCTGGTCTGGCAATGTCCGCATCCGGCGATGAAGGTGAAACCTGTGCGGATGATCTGCTGGATCTGGGGGCGCGCCGTGTCGACAAGCCGATTCGTTACACATGCACCGCAGACGGCTATACCACGGCCAAGATGGACATTGTGGTATTAAATCGCGCTGTCTGTCGCGGGACCGTTCGCGTCAAGGAAACGGGAAAAAACAGCATCCCCACGAAACCCCAGAAACAGCCAGAATGGCGACAAGAGATCTTGGTTTCGCGGTCGGGCGTCCATGACATTGATGTATATCATGCATCAGAGGTGGCGACCGTAGAGATCTGGCATGAATCGAAAATCCTCGAAAACAAGCCGGCGGCCAATCCTGCAAGATTCATTCTGGAAGACGTCGAGCACGGCTACCGAGTATCGGTCATCCTACGTACAGCCGACAAAACGGAAGTAAGCAGGTGGACGGTTGAATTTTCTGTGGCCGAGGAAGATACCGGGAAGGCTCCTACACGCTTTGATGCTCTCGTCCAGGCACACCAGCAGCTAAAGAGACGTGCGGGCGCAACACATCCTCGCAACGTTCCACTGCGACAACTAGAGTATGCATACTTGATGTCCTCAGATAGCTGGAGGCCCGTTGTAGCCTGCTGGGAAAATGAAATCGATAGATTTCCAACCATCGACTGGTCTGATCCCCGACTTGGAACCATCCGACCGCAGCCAGATCCAAGGCCAGTAGCTCCGACAATCCCTCAAAGCCTCGCAATCGCCCGGGAGCAGGTGCGACAAAGACTGGTCGACGAGTCGCGACAACTCGTGGAGATCGACTTAGCCAAGCCAGAATTTGAGCCCCTACTAGAGAACTATCTTGGGGAGTACCTGGCCTATCTCAAAACGTTCCCCCGCGAATCGGTCTGGCTGGATTGCATCGTCATCCATGCCCCAGAGCCGAACGTTCAGGCAGGTCGAACAACGGCAACCAATGAGCCTTTTGCGGTTTTGTTGTCCCCTCTTCATCCTCTGAGACTAGCTTGGCAAGTTCTTGCTCAGTCTCAGCTTGCACAGTCCCTGTCAAACCCTTGCCCGGCGGCCGGGCTTCTCTACCCTCATGGCTGTCCGAGCATCGGCCTTTGGACGTTACACCCGGGCACTGGCAACGAAAGCAAGCGTGCCTTCTTTGCCATTTCGTCAGATAATCCCTATTGGGCTGTGTTGCTCAACCGCAGATACCTAGAGCACACTGGACAGCAGCGAGTCAGGCAATCGCTTGCAGAACTTGGCATTGAACCACATGGCTTGGTGGGACGTTTCACCGAGTCGCAAGCTGAAAACACAATGAATGAGGTAGCCAAAATCCTCTCTGGACGATCCATCTTGAGAATAGGAATTGTCGGCTCTGGCGAGATGACGTCTGATTGCATTGAAGGCATTACCGCCTGGTGCGATCACCAGTTTGGTGAAGATAGCGATGGCGAGAAAGGCGGGTCGGCATCGCTTCCGCCCCGCTTTGTCGAAGTCTACTATCAGAAACCAGCCTCTGCCGAAGCTGAATCCCGGTATGGCCTTTCATCGGAAAGGATCGCTGCGCTCTCAGAAAAGAGTGGTGAGCGGGTTAAGTGGTTCGTCCAGGCAGAAGGCCAATCCAGGCCTCACGATCTGGTAGTAGTTGATCAACTTGGGATTCAGGACGCACAGGGTACTTCAGGTGAAGCCAAATCACCACTCTCAGATGGTGTTCTCTATCGTTCGCGGGTGCGCGAGGATAGCGAAGGTGCACTCTGGCTTTCCGAGGCAAGGATCGGGAAGGCGCGACGTCCCTCGGCAGGTCTTCCTGGCCTTGTTGAAGAAACCGTCTTGTGCTTCGAGGAAGCTGCTGTAAGTGACGAGGGAATCTCTCAACTGCGTTTTCGTCCTAATCAGAGAGCAATCGGGGAGCGACTGGAGCAGCGCTCTCGTTTCGTGGCCGTGACCTCAAGCCAAGTCGATCCCGCCTGTTTCTCTAGGGGAGCCGAAGCGCAACACGGATTCATATGGGATTACGAAGTTCCAGGGGCACTTGGTGTGGAAGAGGCAAGCGCTGGCTACTATCTCATTACCAGGTCTTCTCTAGCTATGAAGGTTGCGATTTCAAAGGCAGTGAATCTGATCACTCAACAGACCATCGATGTCGAAGGCATGCTCAACGAAGTCTCCCGACGTGGAATCCCCATCCTAAAGAGAATGGCGGCTGGTGGCTCAGCCTCTCGCGGGGAGCTCGGACTGTTGCTTGCAGTACGGCTTCTCCAAGATGCATTCCGTGGAGAGGGCTGCAAAGTGCGTCTTCCGGTCTGGAGCGGAGACTGCGGTCACCTGATTCTCCCTGTTGATCCCTACGAGACCCCGTTGACGCTCCTGGGGCGGCATCTTAGGCAATCTGAGTCTATCCGATATGCCGATCTGATTGTTTTCTCCATCTATGCACCCGAAGCAGAGAGAGCACCGGTAGTTCTGAGGATCACTCCACTGGAAGTGAAGTTCCGTGAAAACCAGATGAGCCCGTCTGACCTTGCTGAGGCCCTGGAACAGGCAGCTAGCCTCGGCAAAGTTCTGACTCAGTTATGGGCAGCACCCCATCAGGAAGTGCTGTGGGAGACATGCAGTCTCGCCTTGCTGGCGCAGTTCGTGGAGTATGCCTTCCGAATCTACGCAGATGAACGTATCCATGGACTACCACCAGCCAGGTGGACAGCCAAACAAGAACGTGTGTTGCAGGCCATCCTGACCGGAGCGGCTCAGGTAGAGGTGAACTCTGCTGGGCGCCTGCTGGTTTTCGACGGCTCGGCATCAAGTGAAGCCGTGGACATGGACAACGATGGAGCTTGTGACACCGCTATTGTATGTCGAATTGACGCTGCAGACTTACTGGTGGGAAGCGGTCAGCTATCTCCGAATGCAGAAGCATCAATGGTCAGCCTCGGCTTCACCTTGGCAGTATGCGAGGATGGGCAAGTAGGCTTGGATGCAAAGCAGGGTGATTCTAGCACTTCTGCGGGAGCGGCAGGGCAGAGCCAAGAAGGACTGCCTTCAGATGACACGTCCCCGTTTACTTTTGATCCAGTGGTTAGGCCGGGGCTACTTGACCGAGAAGTCACACCTTCAGATGAAACGGTTGGAGAAGAGCCTGATGAAGGAGACAGACCGGGTGCATTGGCTGAGCATGAACGACAGGTAATCCCCCCCGAGATTCGGGGCCAAGTCGATCAAGCCTTCGAGGGATTCATCGGCAATCAACGGGCAGTGGCCACCCTGAAACGCTCCCTATTGAAAGCTTTGGTCGAGAAGCCTCCACACCTTGATAAGAACTTCCTTCTGGTGGGCTACCCCAGCACCGGGAAGACTGAGTTGTCCAAACGAATGGCTCTTGCTCTTGGGCTGCCTTTCATCCACATTGATGGACGAGTAATCAGAACGCGCGAGAAGCTATTTGAACTCATTGATGCGGCCCTGGCAGAACAGCATCAGGCACCCAAACGCGCGGGATCCAGGTCGGGCATGCCCCTCTTCGACTATCCCGCCTTCGTGGTCTTCATCGACGAAGTTCACCTGGTACCCAGGAAAACCCAAGAAAGCCTGCTGACTCTCTTGGAGCGGTCTGATAGGACAGTCGCCTTGGAAGGCACCACGCGTCGCTTTGCGCAAGTCACTCGCGGAACGTTCCTGTTCGCTACTACCCGGTCTTCGGAGCTAGACAAGCCTTTCAGATCGCGATGCCTGGAAGTGCCTCTGCAAACCTATACACGTACCGAAGTGGCTGAGATAGTCCACCGAGCTCAGCCTCGGTGGCCAAGAGACGTGCTGTTCAAGATCGCCACATACAGTCGGCTCGTACCTCGGCGGGCACTGTCCCTAGCCCAAGAACTCAAAGATGAGATGCTAGTGTCCACCGATACCTCGCGCTCGGTCAATGATCACTTGGAGAGCGTTGCGCGCTCAATGGGAATCGGTGAACTCGGATTGCAGGAAGACGATATTCGCTATCTTGAGCTATTGGATAAGGTTAAGCGCCCACTCGGCGAATCTGCCATTCTAAGCATGCTTGGCACCGTAGACAAAGATACGATTCTAGACGAGGTAGAGCCATACCTTGCATATCACCTGGATTTTGTCAGAATGGATCGCCAAGGCAGAGTCCTGACAGATCAGGGTCGCAACTTTCTCCTGGAGCGCAGAAGAAGGAGGCAAGTCGTTGGGGAGTCCCAGCCGTGAACGATTGGCGCAGATCCTTTCAGTGCGCGATGAGTCTACATCCAGAATTGACCTGTACCGCCCACGCATCGGTTGGTTTCAAGCCCAACTCAAGGCATGGTATGCCGTCCACGGGCGCGCTCTGCCGTGGCGTAGGCCCGGTTCAACCCAGTACGAGAGCATCGTAGCTGAATTGCTCCTTTGGCGCACGCGTGCGGAAAACGTAGCGAAACTCTACAGCGATTTCTTGATAAAGTTCCCCGACTGGAATGCCCTGGCCGAGGCGCGAGAGGAGGAATTGAGGCACTTCCTGGGGCCGTTAGGATACATCGGAAGGGCAGGAACTCTGATCGAGCTCGCCCGGGAGTTGATCAGGAGGCGAGATCTCGAACTCGGGCGCGATCAGTTGCAGGCACTACCGGGCATTGGTCAATACATCACCAGTGTACTGCTCACAGCGTGGGCGGGTGGTCGTGAGCCGTTCCTAGATGTCAACATGGCCCGAGTACTGGAGCGGTTCTTCGGCCCAAGGAATCTTGCAGATATTCGCTTTGATCCTTATCTGCAGCAGCTTTCGAGAATAGTGCTTCCAGCAGAGGGGGTAAAGGAATTCAACTGGGCTGTCCTGGATCTTGGGGCACTGGTCTGCAGATCCCAAAGACCTACCTGCATAGAATGTCCGCTCAAGAGCGAGTGCACTTTTGCGCAGGATTCGTTACCGAGCACACAGGGCTAAGAGGGATCTTCTTGCAGAACAGCGTCATAATACGCCAATAGCCCACGACCAATTCCTTCAGCCATCAACGGTGGAACCGCGTTCCCCACCTGCGTGTAACGCGGAACTTCCACTTTTCTCATGTTCGCCCCGGTAGTGTACTTCCCTCGAAAAGAAAACCAGTCGGGAAACGACTGAACCCGTGCGCATTCCCGTACGGTGAAGATGCGTGGTTCTGAGTAGTGTATCAGATCATCGGGCAGGGTTGTGAGGGTGTGACTTGGCCTATCAGCAGCGAGTGCCGTGACTGCATGCTTTCCAATGCCCAATTCCTCGCGATCTTGCTTAGATAGCTGTGTACCCTGCTTACGTTGCATGATCTTCGTGAACATAGCTACTGTATTGGCATTGTGGTTCGCAAATCGATGGCTGTCTGGCAATTCGCCATTAAGGGGTGGCAACCTTCCATCACGACTAACTCGCAGTAACGCCTGGTACGGACCAAAGGCAAGGCCATATTTCCCCAGCCTAAAGGCCTTGTTCGTCGGATCTTCTTCTGTACCATGAGCCTTCTCCAGATCCGAAATGGCCTGCTGTAGCTTGATTGGCTCTGCCGGCAAGCCGAGTTCACTCAGAAAAGCCAGCCGGCTCCTTTCCAGAATGACAAATGGGTTGGGGATCTCAGCCCGTTCCTGTGCGACCATATCCTTCCGGACTGCGATCATAATATAGCGAGGCCTGTACTGTGGCACCCCATAGTCCAGCGCTCTGACAACAGCCGAGAATGTATGGTAATGCTCCTCGAGGTCCTTGCGTATTCGGTCAGCAGCCGAGAGTTGTGAGTCACCCTTCTTTTGACTGCGAGCTGGTTTCCCACTATCCGCGACTCCTGCATCAAACGCGACAGCAATGCCGCGCACATTCTCCAGCAGGAGTAGGTCGGGCTGCACCATTTTGACCATCTCAAGATACTTGTCCACCAAGAGATTGCGTTCATCGTCTGCGTTACGTCTGCCTGCGAATGAAAAGCCCTGGCACGGGGGGCCGCCGGCAAGCAAGCCAACCTGCCCTCTCAATAGCTCGATTTGCTTTGCGTAATCAGTCAGAAAGTCACCGATGCTGTAGGCGGTCTTGGGCAACCAACTGGGCCAGTCAAAGCACCATCGGGTCTTAGGAGTCACCAAATTGTGGGAGAGGGTCTCAAACGCTAGGGGACTCTTCTCAATAGCAAACAAGCCCTGCCAGCCCGCCTTCATCAGGCCCAATGCAAGGCCTCCACAGCCTGCGAACAAGTCGATGAAGCACCTGTTTGGGCGTGCTTTGCCGTTCATCTGAGTCCTAGCCTAGGTCAATTGGAAGGCTTACCACTGCCACCATGTTTGTCTATTAGCGTCAGAGACGTTACAATAATACCTTTGTTCGGTTTCTTTGTCAAGAAACTTAACAAACATCCAGTAGTTCCAAGGCGAACTATCATGAACACCAAACTGATCGTACGTTATGCCCTTCGCGAGACACTGGGGATCGTGGTCATGGGCGTGGCCCTCTTCTGGTCAGCGGGACGGATTGACTGGTGGCCGGCCTGGGGCACGCTCGCGGTGACGATGGGCTGGGGCCTTGCGACGGCCATCATCATCCTGCGTTTCAGCCCAAGCCTGCTGGCCGAACGCCTGGGGCCGCGCAAAGGGGCGAAAGCCTGGGACACCGCCGTCATGAGCCTCCTGGGCCTGCTGCAGCTGGCGCGCTACATCGTCGCCGGGCTTGACCAGCGCTATGGCTGGACAGGCGGCTTCCCGCTGGCCGCACAGGTCGCTGCGTTGATTCTGTGCATCCTCGGCTATGCCCTCTTCGTCTGGGCTACCGCCTGCAACCCCTTCTTCTCACAGATCGTGCGCATCCAAACCGAGCGCGGCCACACGGTCGTGAGCAGCGGCCCCTACCGCTACGTGCGCCATCCCGGCTACCTCGGCGCTATTCTATTTGAAGCGGCTGTGCCCGTGCTGCTGGCGTCTTGGGGCGCCTGCCTCATCAGCGGCGTAAGCGCTATCCTGCTCATCCTCCGCACCGCGCTCGAAGACCGCACCTTGCAGGCCGAGCTGACGGGCTATGCCGATTATGCCCGTCAGGTGCACCAGCGTCTGTTACCAGGCGCCTGGTAGCGCAGGTTGAGTTGTCTTGCTGGCCGCG
>CAZXNN010000060.1:0-12368 GCA_964641915.1 uncultured Nitrospira sp.
GATAGCGGCGATAGTCATCGCCGCGAGTTCGGAGGGCCTGTTCCTCCGCCCAGGGAATCCCGGTGATTCTGGTCAGAGCGATGCCCATGACCAGTGGACCGATCCAGGTCACCAACCAACCGGGGCTACCGATCGCCATGACCACATAGGCCCACCAGTGCACCCATTCGAAAAAATAGTTCGGATGGCGAGAGAAGAACCAGAGTCCGTCACGACAAACCCGATCGTGATTCCACGGTTTCGAGCGAAACCGGGCGAGCTGCAGATCCGCAAGAGACTCCCCGGAAATCCCGATCAGCCACACGATCACGCCGGCCAACTCCCACAAGCCAAACGGCGGCCGAGGATTCTGCATGACGGCAAGAAAGGGAAGGGAGAAGAGGACGACGGCAGCGGCTTGCAGCTGAAAGTACCCGAACATTCTGAGCGGCTCCGACAAACGCCAGTCGCGGCGCAACCGTTGATAGCGCTGATCTTCGGTTTTGCCGATCACCCGATTGGAGAGAATATACCAACCCAAACGCAAGCCATAACCCGATGCCATGACGACCAGGAGAAGTTTCCGTTCCACGTCACCGGTCGCAAACCAAGCGTATCCCGCCACGGCAGCGACGAGCCCGACACACCACCCGACATCTGCGAGCGAGGCATTGCGCTGTGTACGCTCGACCAGCCACAACAGAGCCATCCAGCCCGCCATCGCGATCCAAGCCCAAAGGAGCAGCGTGAGAGGATCCTGAGCCATTGAGACCTCACGAACACACGCGTGACTACGTCAGCGGATAGTCCCACACATCGGTACCGGGAGTCATGCGAGTCATCAGCCATGAACGGAATCCGGGGATCGGAAACGAGAGGAGTCGCTGGAGCTTCTCGCAACGCATCGACAAATCCGGTGGCCGTGGCGGTCCGTGATAGAGGGTCACGGATCCCGGCTGAAGGCGCGACGCCAGCTCGGGATATTTCGTCGCCAGCGCCTCACCGATCTCCATTCGGGACAGCCGTTCTGCCCCCCCCAGATGGTACAAACCGGACTGCTTCTGGGCGATCAATTCCCACACCGCACGCGCGACGACCCCGGCCGGCACCGGACTGCGAAACTCGTCGGTAAAGAGCGTGAGGCGTTGACCCTGTCCGGCGCTTCGCCGCATGTCTTCCACAAAACTTCGGTCATTCGTGAGCGACGTGCCGGCTGTCAGGGCCAGACGGATGACTGTGTGCCGGGGATTGCTTAAGACGAACTCCTCAGCGGCTGCCTTTGTCTCGCCGTACCGGTTGATCGGATTGATCCGGTCCGTTTCGACATACCGCCCTTGCCGACCGTCGAACACTTGATCGCTTGAAAAGAACAACAACGGCACCTCGCTCGCAAGCGAGGCAAGCAGCGCCGTGGCCTCGACATTCACCTTCCTGGCCAGCCCGGGGTCTTGCTCGCAGACGGCAGGACGGCTGATCGCAGCACAGTGGATCACCGCCGCCGGCTGATGCTCCCGCCAGAGACGGCGCACTTCCGTTTCATCTGTGAGATCGACCTCCTGCCTGGTGAGCCCGCGAACATCCCAGTCTGGCGCCAACCGGGCGGCGGTCCGCACCAGATAGCTCCCGACCAATCCACCCGCGCCGGTAATCCACGCGACCGGCTTCATTGCGCACCTCCCAATCGACGTGCTGCGTCATGCGCAGACGGGATCATCTCCATGAGCCGATACCACGGATACCCGGTGCTCCCAATCACGACGACATGACGTGTCGACATAGTCTTTCACCGAGTCGTAACAGTCCCGCTCGCGAGGTCGCGCAAGAACCCAGGACCGACTCCCTCCCCTTGAGGAGCGTTGAGACTCTGATCAATGAGCTGACGGGCGGCATGGATCAAGGCATCCTGGTCGGCCTGTTCCAACCCGAGGTTGGTCTTGATCCTGGTGACCTTAGCGCCGAGCGGATCGTCTTCGGGCAATTGCCGTAAAGCAAGATGCCAAAACGTACAGACACTCTGGTTCCCGTTCACCGTGAAGGTGCTGAACATGGCCCGGTCCTGCCGCTCATCGACGATCCCGACCCGCTCCAGCACTTCGCGCCGGTGACTTTTCAGCAACACGGTCGAAGCGGACAAGGGTTGGCTGCTCTCGCCCATCACCCGTGGCGTGGCATCGACTGAAATGATCAGACACCCGTAAGGGAACTGTGTCGTCAGCCCCGCTCGCTGATCCGCCTTCGTGAGCAAATTCACCAGCGTCTTGATCCCGAGGTTGTCCGATGGCCCGCCATCATAGGCCAGCACCGCCGGATGCGCTGCCGGTTCGGAAGAAGGCAGCATGACCGGATCGAATACGCCGGGATAGGCCGCTGACATATAGACAGCCCGGGACACACGAAACGACGACAGTGGCGAGGAAAGGTGGGCAAACTCTTCGTCCGAAATCACGAACGGATCGCCCGTAAGCGCATTGGTCGCGTTCAAGAGCAATTTAGGACGGGCCGGATTGAGATCGGCGTAGGTCGCCTCGTGAAAGAGCTGCTCGTCCAGCACGTGCACGACCGTGTCCGACGTTGTCGCATCAGTGAACCAGTAAGTAAGCAGGTTATCGGGGGACAAGAAGCGACCTCGCATATCGCTCTGAAAGTCGTAGCCCATCCGTTCCAGAAAACCATTGGCAAAATCGACCGTGCGATAACCATCGAGCGCATAGTAAGCCGCGGGCAGCGCCCCTCCAGAGACAGCGGAGAGCACGTCGACCTGCTGCAGTAAACCCAACCGGTGCAGTTCCCGCAGCACCGCCCCGCCGAACACGGCGGCCCGGCTGCCCCCGCCTGAGATGGATAGTCCAATGAATCGGCCATCACGTTGGGCTTCTTGATCGAGCGTTTGATTGGCGTGGGTAGGTGAAGCAACAACCGATGCGGAGGGACTTGGCGTAGCCGAAACACAACCCGCAAGTCCAAGGAGGAGAAGACTGAGTATGGTCGACGGGGTATTCATCACCCCGTCGACCTCACGATCATTTGATTGTGCGTAGAGCGAACCATCCTGCTAGCTATACGGACTCACCGGCCGTTCGGATGGGAGCCGAGATTAATTCCTGGTCAACTTACGATACCGGATCCGGTGCGGCTGATCGGCTTCTTTGCCGAGCCGCCGTTTGCGGTCCGCTTCGTAGTCGCTGTAGTTGCCCTCGAACCACACGACCTTGCTATCGCCCTCGAAGGCCAGGATATGCGTCGCCAGACGGTCGAGAAACCATCGATCGTGACTGCTGACGACCGCGCAGCCGGCGAAACTCTCCAGTCCTTCTTCCAATGCGCGTAATGTATTCACATCGAGATCGTTCGTCGGCTCGTCGAGGATAATGAGGTTCGCCCCTTCTTTCAGCATGCGGGCCAGATGCACGCGATTGCGCTCGCCGCCGGAGAGTTCCTTCACTTTCTTCTGCTGATCGGTCCCGGCAAAGTTGAAGCGCCCGCAATAGCCCCGGGCATTCACTTCCACCTTCCCGAGCTTGATCGTGTCCTGGCCGTCGGAGATGATCTCGTACACGGTCTTGTTGCCGTCGAGGCTGCGATCCTGATCTACGTAACCGAGCTTCACGGTCTCGCCGATCTTGATGGTGCCGGAATCCGGTTTTTCTTTGCCGAGAATCATCTTAAACATGGTCGTCTTGCCGGCGCCGTTCGGGCCGATCACACCGACGATGCCGCCCTTGGGCAGACTGAAATTCACATTCTCATAGAGCACCTTGTCGCCGAACGCCTTACTGATGCCATTGGCTTCGATGACCACATCGCCCAAGCGCGGTCCCGGCGGAATATAGATTTCGAGATCGTCCGCGACCTGGTCCTGCTTCTGGTTGACCAATTCCTCATACCGGTTCAAGCGCGCCTTGCCCTTCGACTGCCGCGCTTTCGGGGACATGCGGATCCATTCCAGCTCGTGCTCAAGGGTTTTCTTCCGCTTCGATTCGGCCTTCTCTTCCTTCTCCAGCCGGTCCTTCTTCTGCTCCAGCCAGGAGGTGTAATTGCCCTGGAAGGGAATCCCGTGGCCGCGATCAAGTTCCAGAATCCAGCCGGCCACGTTGTCGAGGAAGTAGCGATCGTGCGTCACCGCGATGACCGTACCCTTATATTGCTGCAGATGCTGCTCCAGCCATTGCACGGATTCGGCATCAAGGTGGTTCGTCGGCTCATCGAGCAACAGAATGTCGGGCTCCTGGATCATGAGACGGCAGAGCGCCACACGGCGTTTTTCGCCGCCGGAGAGCACCCCGACCTTCGCATCCGCCGGCGGACAGCGGAGCGCGTCCATGGCGACCTCGAGTTCGTTTTCCAGTTCCCAGCCGTTGGCCGCCTCGATCTTCTCCTGGATCTGCGCCTGCTTGTCGATCAACTTCTCCATCGTGTCGGGATCGGCCGACCCGATCTGGTTGCTGACGTCTTCATATTCCTTGAGCAGCGCGACCAGTTCCTTCTTGCCCTCTTCGACCACTTCCTTGACCGTCTTGTTCGGATCGAGCTGCGGCTCCTGTTCTAGCAAGCCGATGCTGTAGCCTTTCGAGCGGGTGATTTCACCGGTGTAATTGGGATCCACGCCGGCAATGATCTTGAGCAGCGAACTCTTGCCCGATCCGTTCAAGCCGAGCACGCCGATCTTGGCACCGTAATAGAAGCCGAGGTAGATCTCGCGCAGCACCTGCTTCTTCGGCGGGAACACCTTGCCAACATTGACGAGGGAGAAAATGACTTGCTTGTCGTTGGTCGTGGCCATGATTCCTGAAATCCTCCGCTAATAATTCATGCTCTTGAGCCGCACAACTTAGCAGACCGCCTCATTCCCGCACAACTCAACCCCTGCTGCCCTCTGCCCCACCAAAGCCATGATCGGACTAGCCTATTAGAAGCCCATTTCCTGCGACAGCCTGACCTCCGATTCGTCGACAATCTCTTCCAGGCAGGTGAAGCAGGGAAAGGGGAACTGGTTGACGGGAATCGCGCAGACTTCGCCGACGGGTGATTCATCAAGCGCCGGTCCGCCGCATTCTTTATGGATCAGGGTCAGCATCGTGGTTCCTTTATGGTTGTCCCAGCACCAGCTTATGAAACCGCTCGACATGCTCGGGGCTGCTCAGCCGATGGTCGCCGGGAATCAGGTTCAGGTCGATCGGGAATGTCGGCACTCTATCCAGCAGCAGCCGGGCGAACTCCCGGCTCCCGTCAGGAAGGATCACCGTATCCTGTAATCCGTGCAGGATCGTCGTCGGTACCGGCCTGAGCCGGTCAAACGTGATCTGCCAGTAGGCCTCGCTTTCCTCGACCCACTTCCATGACAGTGCCCAATCTTTATGCAGCGGGTCGTCATCCCAGGGCATCCAGCCGCGGCTCTGCCAGGCCTGTCGCCGCTCCGGCGAAATCTGCGTGGCGCGAACGCCCATCATATTGAACGCCGGAGCGATGAGAATAAGCCGATCGACCAGTTCGAACTCCTGCGCCATCAGCCAGGCGATCCAGCCACCGAGTGAATTGCCGACGATCGTGACCCGGGGAAGAGGCGCGTCCCCGGGAAAAGGAGCCTGGCTTTGCAGGCTCGGGGCGGGAGGGTGCGATGATGCCTGGGGTGGGCAGGTGAGAAAGAAGCGGTCCGTCAGCATAGTGAGAACGGAGCGCGCATCGGCAACCCAATCTGACAGGGTGTAGTCTGTGAACGTTCCCTCTGAATCACCGAACCCGCGGACGTCGTAGCAACATAATCCCCAACCCTGTTCCTGACACCATTGCGCCAAGGCCTTGCTCTTATTCCCCCAACGCTTGGAGAGAAAACCGGTGATGAAGAGCAACTGACGATCCTTCCCCGTCACGCAATCACCGCGGATCAGCTTGCCGTCCGCACCTTCAAGGGAAAATGGTTTCATATCCGTATGTAGCGACTAGGCTACCCCTAACTTCTTATCTGGCTTTGTGGCCCTGTCACCAGCTCAAAGAATGCCTTGTCTGCGATTAGCCGCTCGACGGCTTTGGCAAATGCCGCGATAAAAATCTGGCGTAGCGTGGTTTTTTGCACGTCCTCGTTCAAGATTCCCTTGGTAGTGGTCTCAAAAACCACTTTCCCTTCACGGCGGCTTAGGATTTTCCAATCAACCGTTATCGTAGCCTTCCCTGTGAGACTGGCCTTTGATCCTGCCATAGGCATAAGCAGACTCCCGATCACGTCAGTGTGCTTGCATACCTCGACGTGTGCTTGCTTCACGAGACCAGCGGCAACAAAATCCGTTTGCGACGGATCCTCGAAGAGAACGTCGGCTCGGCCATAAACAGGATACTGCCCTGTACTCATTACCGCATTAAAAACGGCCCGGATATCGTCCTCAGCGAGAACCACCGGCTGATCACCCCAAAACATTGGCTGCTTATCCATACATAACACTCCAAGGCCATCCGCCCCATACCTTGACCCAGGCGGCAGATTCAAAACCAGCTTTGTAAAGTACGTTGTTTTGGCTTTTGCGCCGGCCGGAATCTTCAAGATTTCCAAAGGCGGCAATTGCGCTGCTGCTTTTGAATCAGCCGGCTGGCGAGATGCACAGGACCACAAGGTAATCACAGCTCCGATCATAGCTACTGTTAAAATACTTCTGATCATTTGCAGGCTCCTCAAGCATGGAGAGCAGTTAATTGTTCTTGAATGCACCAACTAAAAACATGCTAAGTGCTCGTAGCACAGATCCTGGAATCTCATGGCCCCCACGGAAATTGTGCCATTCAACGGACAGACCCGCATGGGCCAGCGTGTCTCGCAACCGTTCCGCCCCGACATAGGGCAGGATCTCGTCCTGCACTCCGTGACTTTGAAAGACCGGCAGGCCTTTGCGCTTCGGCAGGAGCGGCCCCCATTCCTGCGCGGCGAGGAGCGTTCCGGACAGTTGAACCAGTCCGGCATACGGCTGTGTCGTTCGCAGTATCAGGTCGCAGGATAGCATCGCCCCCTGGGAGAATCCCCCAAGCACGGTCTTCTTCGGGTCGGCGCCGAACTTTTGCTCGATCTCTTTCAGGAAACTCAGCATCGTCTCGCGCACCGGTGCGAGGCCTTTGGGAATATCCTGCGACAGGTCACGCACCCGCCCGGCGGCTCGATCTTGGGCAATACGCGCCATATCGATCAGCCACCAGGCCCGCGCATTGCCGGGTCCGAAGCTCAGCGAGAGCGGGCCTTCGGGAAACACAAACCTCGTGCCGACCGGCACGTTCAGGGCATCGGCCAACGGAACGAGATCGTCCCCCGGCGCACCGAAGCCATGGAGAAGAATGACAAGAGGCCCTCGACCTCCACCCTTACCGTCTGTCCCGCCCGTCACTCGCGTCCGCAACCCACTGATTTGTTCGTCGCGCATAAAATGATCCATTACCTCATATACAAATATTGCAACAAGGCGACGATGCCGTAGAGCGACGATTCGATCACCGGCTGCTGGTAGAGCGGGACGAATGCGCCCTGCTCGTTAGCTTCGACTTCGTCGGTGATGAACTGGACCTGCTTCATCCGGACATCACGATCCTGACCCGTCCCCAGGGCCTGGACCATCTGCCGGCTCAGCCCGGTCAACATGGCGGCTTTCGCCTTGCTCGCCGCCTGGTACAGAAGAAACGCCGCCAACAGAGCCAGCAGCACATTCAACGCCCAGAAGCACAGGAGGAGCAGCGGGTAATTCCAGATATCGAAGTAGTCGCTCCGGGCAGCGATCATGATCAGCAGCGCGAAGAACGGATATCGAATCAGGCGATTCACCACTTCGGTCCGCTGCCCGATCAAATCCACCACCGCCAGGTACTTCAGCTTCTCAAACTCCGCTTTCTGGGCATGGCCCAGGCCGTAGTCCCGAAGATACTCCTCCTGCACTTGATCGGACCAGCCGCCGGTGGAGGCGGTCACCCAGCCGATCCACCGCCGACAAAGCATCACCGCGTCGAAGACTGCCAGATTGAGCAGACCTAGGAGCGCCACGCTGCCGATCGTCAGAACCCAATCGACCGTGCAGCTCAAGTGCCCCCGGCAGGGATGGATCATCTCCTCGTCCAGCACCCACCGTTTCAGCGACCCCATGACTGCGACATACAGCAGAAACAGAAGTATGGTTCGCGCGGCGCGCTGGGCAGGCTTGCCGGCCTCGCGATACCAGGACCAGGCCTGATCCACCGTCGTCGCCGTCATCGTCTCGGCCGGATGGGACACCCTCTTGAGGTTGGTCCAGAACGTCCCTGGTGAAAACCGCTTGCCGCCGGAGTCGTCCTGGAACAGAAAATCCCGGCCGATCAGATCGCTATTGTTGGTGAGATCTCGCATTCCTTTCGCCAGCAGGACGAGACAGAGGACCACCACGAGGAAGCGAAGCAGTTCGCTCGGCCAGATGCTGACGCCGGCGGTCCAGGAGAACGGCTCCCCTTCGTCATGACCGGCAAGCAACGCCGTCGCGCCGCCGAATGCCGCGAACGCCGAGAAGGAAGCCAGGAGGATGATCCCCAGCGCCCCCAATAATGCGGGACTCCCCGTGACCCAGAGCCAGAGCCGCTGATGGCTCCACGCTATGATGATTCCGGCCAGGAGCGCGAGGACGACGCTGGCCGCTACGGCGGTGTTATCGAACCCGACTCCTTGTTTAAGCTGCCCGTATTGTTCGGTATAGGCGAGGTCCGGCCGCAGGGGATGGATCGTACGAATCCCCTCCTGATCGACTACACTCAAATCTACGGCTCCGTTCCGGCCCACTTCGAAGAGCCTGGGATGAGACCCCGCATCGTAGAGGCGATCCTCCGGGGTCATCGACGCATGATACGCCGATGTGCAAGGCCCTTCCCGCGGCTGATGACCGTTGGACTCGCACGTGACATGCTCCACCGCCTGCAACGCGGCAAAGTAGGCCGAGGTCTGATGGCTGCTGCGAAACGGCGGCACGTCGCGCTGAAGGCTTCCGTCCAGCTGCAAGCCGAACGGCGAGGCGACGAGCATGTTGCGTGTCGACTTGTACTCGCTCGGATGAAGATGACGCGCGTCAAGATCCAGCGTGAAAAAGATCGCGTGCGGGAAAAACGGCCGGAGGGCCTTGATGATGAGCAAGGCGTCGTAGGGATCCGTCCCCATGATCCCGATCGCTCTGGCGCCCTCACCTTCGTCATGGATGCGCGCAACCAGCGCGCGCACATAATCGAGCTGGCTGGTGCCCTCCGGGCGGTCTCGATTCACGTCTCCGGCCTGATTGCCGGCCGCCGCCTTTGCAGCCCGGGCGGCTCTCGCCGCGTCGTCCCCCGGGACTTCTCCGTCCAGTCCGCCCAGATAGCTGTAGCGAAAGACATTGAGCGCGAGCGCTTCGTAGTCGGCGGGCCGCTGGATCTGCAGATCCACGGCCTGTGGGATGCTCGGACACAAGCGTTTGATATCTACCGGCACTTGGATCTGCTTGAGATCCTCTTCCGTAAACGTCGCCACCTTGGCACAGGCGGCCGCGCGGAACTCGATCGGCAACGCCCGTCCGTAGAAGGAGTCCCACTCACCGATGAGAATCACGGCATCCCAGCCGAGCCGGACCTGCCGTCGGCCCAATTCGGCAATCAGCGATTCGAACCGTTGCTCGTCCGAGCCGACATCGTAGACGAGCCGGATATTCGCATCGGCCAGCCGACGATAAAACTCATGTTCGCAATCGGCATAGGTCGCACAGGCCGCGCCTTTGCCCGACTCCGCCTTGAGCCCGTAGGCCAGGAGCCCTTTCATGGCGCTGGCCCAGGGCGAATACAGCTCGATCGACCCGTCGGCGTTCGGCCAGACCCCGAGCCCGCCATGCGGATTGCCGTACAGCGTCCCCGCCTCATCCAGCAGCGCGCGATAGGCCGAAGAGCTGCGCGGGCCGATAATTTTGAACGTGACGGCCTGTTGTATTGCGGGATTCAGCCGTACGAGCTGGCGCTTGTCGTCGGTGAGGAGACACGCGCCCTTGCCTGCTTCCTGACAGGCCAGCACCTGAGACAGCGACGTCAAGGTGGCCAGGAAGCCGCGGTTCAAGGCTTCGTCGGGGAGCCAGACCACCAGGACGCTGTCCGCGCGCGAACCGGGCTCACCACAGTTACGGGTTTTTCTCAGTCGATACCATTCATAAGGCAGCCCCTGAACGGAGCCTCGGGGTTCCCAATCGACAAAGGAAAGATGAGTCTCGTCTTCCGGAACGTAGCAGGCGACGCCAAGCGCCGTGCCGATGGCATACCGGTCGCGGAGCCGCGACTCCGTGCTTTCCACGTACGGGCCTCCGCTCGTGGTCGTCAGTAGGACGGTGAGGCGCTGCCCGCTCTTGACCCGCTCGGCGATCGCCTCCCGGAGCGTACTGAGCCGTTGGGCCAAGGAGAATGCTGCCCCGGACACCGCTTGCCCCCTCCCCTTTTCCCGGATAGCCCGCTCGACCGCGGCGACCGGATCTTCCCAGAGCCGCGCACGGACCAACTGCTCGCCGGTGCTCTGCTTCATGTCCAGCCCGGTGCCGACCGGCCGCGAACTGCGCAGCGGTTCTTTCACCAGCAGCACACCGGCAATGGCCAGCACGAGCGTCAACGCGCCCGCCACCGCCAGCTTCGAATCACCGCGCGATTTCGCCACAGGTTGCACTCCTCCAGAGATGACCGTCCCGTCACTCTACATCAGACAGAGGAGGAGACTGCAAGGAGTTTCCGGGGACCGATTGGAAGAGGATTGAGCAGATAGTGGACTACAGGGGAACGACTTTGAAGATGCCCCCGGCGGTGGACACGTAGACATACCCGTCGGCCCCCAGCATCATGCTGAGGAGCCCGCCCAGGCCGCCATTGTAGGCCGTACTGGTGCTGCCCAACTGCGTGAGATCGGCCCCGCTCAAGACCACACGGCGGATCCGTCCATCATTCCAGGCAGTGAACAACAGATTATTCCTATAGGGCGCAGGATAGACCGTGGAGTCTTCGGGTATGGCGATAATCCCGGTTGGGGCGATCGGCGGGGTGTAGGCCAGAATCGGGTTGAGGAAGTTCGGATTGTTCGCAATTCCTCCGACCGTCGGCCAGCCGAAATTTCCCCCGGAAACCGCCCGATTGATTTCGTCATTGCGGTCGGGGCCGTTCTCAGTTTCCCATAGATGGCCTGTGTGGGGATGGAAGGTAAACCCGTAGCTGTTGCGATGGCCGAAGCTGAAGACTTTCTGCGCATTGGCGTTCGGGTCTGAGAAGAACGGGTTGTCGGACGGAGCCGACCCGTCGGGGTTTACACGCAGAACTTTTCCTGCCAACGACGTCAGATTCGGAGCATTCGCCGTATTCTCTGCATCGCCGATGACCACATACAGCTTGCCGTCAGGCCCGAACTGGATGATCCCGCCATTGTGATTCGTACTGGCCGGCAGATTGTCGAGAATGATCTGCTGATTCGTGCAGGATCCGGCGGACTCGGTGTAACGAACCACTCGGTTGCGCAAAGGGCCGGAGACTGAATGATAAGCGTACACAAAATGGTTCGTCGCAAAGTCCGGATCGAGGGTCAGACCGAGCAGACCCTGCTCCCCGCTCGTGGCGATCGCGATCTGGCAAAACTCCGTCGGCACGAGCTGCCATTGCGGATTGATGATGCGAATCTTCCCCGTCAGACGTTCGTTGAAGAAGACACGGCCGTCCGGCGCCAGCGAGAGGCCAACGGGAAAATTCAGACCAGGCAGGACGGACTGAAGAGTCAAATCACCGGCCGGCGGTTGGCTGACTGAGAAGGTGAGCGTCTTGGTCGCCTCCTGGTTCGGCAAGTCATTGTTGTTCTGATCGGCGAGGACGAACCGGACGGTATGAGCGGTGGATGAAAGTCCGAAGATGTCGAAAGACGTCCCCGATTTCCAATGAACGAAATGCGTATGGACCCCGTTGTAGAGCACGCCGTTGTCATCCGTGATCGCCGGTCCGTCGTAAAATCGGTAGGGCACGGGATCGGCATCAAGATAGAAGTGCAAATGGGGCTGACCGGGCGTGCCGACCGTGAAGAACTGCGTCGCGAATGAGACTGTAACGGGACCGACCGGGACCGTCGCATTCTGCGCCGGACTCGCAAGCGTAACGGTTGCAGGATTCCCGGCTACCGGAGGAGGGGAAACCGAGGGAGCCGGTGAAGTCGAGCCGCCCCCGTCCTGCGCACAGGCGGCAAGTACCATCAGGAACCAGACAGAGACGAGCAGGCTTCTGCTGATCTGTGATGTCGTCTGAAACTTCACGCTCATGCTCCTTGCGCGGCGGGAGGCCGCCCTATGAACCCACCGATCCAGTGAGTCGAGCGGCCGCCCTTTTGAACACAGCTTCTAGCCAGAGCATAAAGAGTGCCCCGGCAGAAATCC
>CAZXNN010000061.1:0-12360 GCA_964641915.1 uncultured Nitrospira sp.
GATGCTCTTCCAAAATTTCCTTGAAGCTTCCCATCTGGGAAACAGAGACCTTCTTGCCGAACGGACCATGTTCGACCATATCCCGATATTCTTTCGGCATGAACTTCTCGAAGCCGTTTGTAAACTTCACATAATCGAGACTCATCAGGCACCTCCCTTATGTCACTGCAACGGCATCCCGTTGCCTATGGTTCAACACTAACGCGATAGACGAATACACCCTGTAGGACGATGAGGATGGACAACACACATTCGAGTCTGATCAATCAATTGCGCCTGGGCATCCTAGCAAAGCTGAAAAAAGACTGTCAATTTATATATTCCGATCAGCTTCTCAACTACCAGTATAGTGAAAATATTATAACGTCCTGATATTCAACGCAACTTCTCAGAAGGCCCACGACATCCGAAAGAAGGCCTAGGCCCAGGCAGACTAGATAGGCCATTCGCCCCAACAAGAAGCCCCCTGAGAGCACGTCTCTGGAATAGATTGTAAACTTCTTGGTGGAATTTCCTCCTTACGATTGCCGATCATCGCCAATCCGGTTAGACTGACCCACTATGCCAAATCGAGTCTTGATTCCCGGCGAAGACGACGCGGGAACCCATGTCGGCGGTGTGCATAAGCGCCCCCCCATTCCGGATAACACGCTCAAAGCCGAGTGTCCGAAGTTCATGGCCCATGGCCCCTGCGGGGGTGTACGCAAAGGCGGCCTCTGCGAAGTGTATCCAGAGATGAAATGCCCCTGGGTGTCGATGTTTATTGAACTCGAAAAGATCGGGCAGACCGATTGGATGAAACAACTCTAGCAAGCATGAGGCGGACTCGTGAAACGTGTAGCGGCGCGAAGCAAAGCGAAGACAACGAAACCGGGATACAACGAACGGCATGCGAAAAGCGGCATCACCGCGCCGCTCCCCGACATTGAAACCTTCCCTAATCAGTATAAGGGCTACGAGATCACGATCGAGATCCCCGAATACACCGCGATCTGCCCCAAAACCAACCTGCCGGATTTCGGCACCGTCACCATCCACTACATGCCCAACAAAGCCTGCCTCGAACTCAAGTCACTCAAGATGTATATCCACGCCTACCGCAACCTCGGCATTTTCTACGAGAACGCCGTCAATCGGATTCTCCACGATGTCGTGAAAGCCTGCCGACCAGTCTGGGCCACCGTCACCGGCGGATTCACCGCGCGCGGCGGGCTGTCGAGTAAGATCGAAGCGAAGTATCCGTGACCTTGACCAACCGCTGAATTCTACTCCTCCCATTGGACAGTTCGTCCATTTAACCTCAACCTGCGTCGATGCTCCGCGAAGATCCTTGGGAGCTGCCCTCTTACACCGACACGCGATCCGCCTTCCTTAACACGTTTAGTTCATCTCCTTTTTCTCTTGTTCGCGCAATTCGCTTCGCGCTCAAGTCCAACCGCCGACCAACCGAAACTGGATTGTCGAAGTTCAACGTGTGCGAACGGACGTCAACCCGGAGCGACCGAGCGGAAACTCGATGCCGCTGGAATATGGGGCGGCTGGCTAGAGATGCGATCCACAAGTCCATTTATTGCTGTATCCGCAATCGCCATCCTCGCAGCGATAGGAGGCACCTGCGTCGTGTCGGTCCCAACCGCTCAAGCGATTCCTGCATTTGCCAGAAAGCACGACTTGAACTGTGCCGCTTGCCACACGGCTCCACCTAGGCTCAATACCTACGGAGAGCGCTTCCTTGAAAACGGCTACCAGCTTCCTGGGACCGAAGATGGCGGCATTACAAAGAAAAAGAATCTCGGAGATCTGAGCCTCGATGATGTCGCCAGCTACACCGGCGTTCGTCTCAGAGGAAATGTCTTACGAAGTTACAGCTTCAAGCAACAGAACCCCCCGGCGGCCGAAGCCGGTGTCGTCCAGAACAAAGTCGAGCTGGGATTCCCCGAAGTCTTCAGCCTCTTCACCGCAGGCACGTTGACGAAGAACATCGGGTTCTTTGCCGAGCTGGAATCCAACCTTGAAGAACAGGCCACGGGAATCGAGCGCGCATTCCTGACTTTCAACAATATTGGTGGAGAGAATGTCGCCAACGTACGGGTCGGAAAACTTGACCCCTCTGCAGCCTTCTCGTTTTCAACGCTCCGCCAGCAGTTAGAGTTTATCGGCGAGAGCACACATTCGACGACAAACGCCGTGCAGCGAGCTGGACTCTTTCCGCTTGCGTCAGCAGCAAAATACTACGGCCTGCGGGATCGCTCAGGAGCCGTCCTCTCCCCTTACGCCCCGTCTCTCTACAACGCCGTAGCCGAAACCGGCGTCGAAGTACGCGGACGCCCCTTCGGAGATTGGTTCATGTATCAGGTGGGCGTGCTCAACGGTGGGAATGAGCAATTCGGCGACTCGAACAAGGGTAAAGATTTCTATGGCGCCGTTCGCTTCGACTACGCTCGCTCATCCGATTTTTCGGCCAGTCTATCCGGATTCGCCTACATCGGAAATAGCAATGCGACGATCTACGACGGCACAAGCAATGTCGATGTGAACTGGAACCGCTACGGCATCGCCGCCCACGCCCGGTACAAGATGGTCGATCTCTACGGCATGTTTACGATGGATAGAATCAATCATGTTCCGGCCGCAGTCCGGGCGAGCTTTGACAAGACGGCCAGCGGCTTGTCCGTCGCCGCCGATGCGTATGTAACGGATCGAACCATGCTGTCCCTTCGGTATGACAGCATGGATGCCGGCGGAGATCTGGCTCAACGCGCATCCCAATCGTTCCTGGGAGGGCAGGTCAAACATTATCTACGCAGCAATATCGCACTGTATGCCCGTACCGACTTTAACCTTCGCAAGGCGGAAGACGGCAGTGCGGCGGCCCGCAACCTGCGCAATGCCTTTTTTGCCGGAATCGATGTGGCCTACTAGGTTAGTAAATCGGAGCCCCTTTATGCGCCAGAGGATCGGCATTGTGTTTCTCATGCTCGCAGTCGCCGGGTTCGTTGGAACAGCGGTGCACGCCATGCGGCCGGAAGAGAACCGGGCCACGCGCGAAAAGGGGCGATTGATTTATGAACGCGCCTGCGTCTGGTGTCACGGAGCCGAGGGTAAGGGAGACGGGCCATCCGGCTGGGTTATCGGCCGCTACTCCGCCCCTCGCCCTCGGGATTTCACGGCGGAAAGTTTCAAGCTCCGCAGCACTCCCTCCGGTGAGTTGCCAACCGATCAAGACCTCTTTCGAACGATTACGCAAGGCATCCCAGGCTACATGCCTGCCTTCCCATCGCTGACGGAGGAAGAACGCTGGCAAGTCGTGGCCTATGTGAAACACTTCAACTTCGCATTCAAGGCGGAAAGGCCCACCCCAATCCCACTTCCTTTTCCGCCCCATGCTCCCAGCGATACTGGAATCGAGAACGGGCGGAACCTATACAGGCAGTTCGGCTGCCACATCTGCCACGGAGATAACGGCGATGGCTATGGACCCGAGTCCAAAGCCGGTCGCCTGCGTGACGCGCAGAACCTCCGTATTGCCGCTTCCAACTTGTCCGATCGGGCTTCTTTGAAAAATGGAGCGGCCCCACGGGATCTCTATCGCAGCATCATGACCGGGCTCGATGGCACTCCCATGCCCTCGTACGCCAACCAATTTGCGGAACGACAGAATGACGCCTGGGATCTCGTGTGGTATCTGCTCTCCCTCTCGGAGGACCCTCGCCGATGATGTCGCACAGCCAACAAGCCTGCGTGCCTTGTCGGCGCCCCCGACAAAATCAAGAACCGCATGACGTCGGTCCATTGATGCGGACCACGGCCATCCTCTTCTGGGTGCTGGCCTGGGCAAACGTGTCAGGAGCCGAGACTCCGACTGGAACAGTGGTCGGTCATGTCACGTATGCGGGGCCCTCCATTCCCGATGAGGTCGTAGAGGTGACCCGCGACCGGGACTATTGCGGAACCACCGCAACGAACAGGACCGTGTCGTTGAATCGCCGGACCGGTGGATTGGAAGGAGCGGTCGTCAGCATCGATGTCCCGTCAGCACCCGTGACCGAATCGACCGCTTCCCCGGTTGTCATTGCGAATAACCATTGCGCGTTTGCGCCAAAACTCGTCGTTGCCCGAGTCGACCAGCCCGTAGAAATCCGCAACGACGATCCTGTGATGCACAACACCCACCTGACGAGAGACCGGCGAACATTCTTGAATGTCGCGCTGGTTCCGGCCGCCCGGCCCGTGCGAAAACCGCTCACACAACCAGGAATCTACACGGTCGCGTGCGATGCCCATAAATTCATGAAGGCTCATATCGTCGTCCTCCCACACGAGTACGTGAGCGTCACCGACGGCAACGGCGCGTTTCGCATCCCGCATCTCCCGCCCGGAGATCACACGCTCACCATTTGGCACGGCACACTGGGAACTATTCAGCGGCACATCACAGTGCCAGCCCGCAGTGAAGCCGACGTTAGAATTGAGTACGCAGCCAATGCCGGCACGCATGACAAATAGCATCACAGGGATCAGGCGGTTCCGGCGCATCTGGCAAGGCAATCTCCGCCTTCGCCTCACAATCGGAATGGCCCTGCTCATCGCTGGCATCATGACCTCCGTGGCATCCATCCGCTTGGTTGAAACCCGCCGGGATATCGAACAGGCCACTCAGGCGAGAGCCCTGACTATCAGCCGTACCTTCGCAATGATGGGAGCCGCGGCGGTGCTGGACAACCTCTTCCGCATCCAGGAGGCGTTAAGCTGGTATACCGACGACCCCGACGTCCTCAGCATCGTCGTCATCGATCCAGATCGCATGATCGTGGCTGCGACCGATCCTTCGCGCATCGGCCTCACGCTGCTCGATCCCTTGTTGACACGGGCGCAAGAACTCCGACGGGAGGTCATCGCCCAGACTTCGACGAAAGACGGAACCTCTGCGCTGGTCGTCATTGAGCCGCTTCGCAATGAGCCGGACATCGCGGCCTGGGTGCGCATTGAATATTCTCTCGCATCCATGAACCGGCAATTGGCTCATGCCGCCACCGAGCTGATCCTCCTCACGATCCTCCTGATCGCCAGCTCCCTCGCCATCGGCACCCTGGGCATTCGCCGCGTGTCAGCGGTTTTTCGGGATACGGCCGGCACGCTACAGACCGCGCTCCAGACGCTTCGCCTATCCATGGGAACAGAACCCGGTGAGAGCCATTCGAGTCCGCACCCCGACTCTCAGCCCGACACGTCATCCACCGGTGAGTTAGAGCAGACGGTCGCGCTGGTGAATGAAACTGCGGCGCTTCTGACGACCCATGCCGAGCGAGTCAGGTCTTTCACCCTCGCACTGGAACAGGCCGTCGCAGAACGAACTGCGGAATTACATGAGGCGAAAGACCTTGCGGAAGCCGCCAACGATGCCAAGTCCCAGTTTCTCGCCAACATGAGCCACGAGATCCGCACACCAATGAACGGCGTCCTCGGCATGGCGGAGTTGCTGTTGAACTCCCCGCTTAACGAGAAGCAGCGGCATATCGCTACGAGCGTGCACCGATCGGGAACCGCCCTGCTCGGCATTATCAACGACATCTTAGACTTTTCGAAGATTGAAGCCGGCAAGTTGGAGCTGGAACGGATCGAATTCGGACTTCGGGACACGATTGAAGAAGCAGTGGACCTCTTCGCCGATCCGGCAGGCAAGAAGGAATTGGAGTTGACCTGCTATATCCCCGACGACATTCCCGACAATGTCATCGGCGATCCGGTCCGACTGCGACAAGTCCTCCTCAACCTCGTGGGGAACGCCGTAAAGTTCACCCCCTGTGGCGATGTGGCAGTCCGAGTCGCACTCTTAACGCAGGAAAGCCACGCGCTCACGCTCAAAGTCGAGATCGCCGACACCGGTCCGGGGATCCCCACTCACATCCAATCACGACTCTTCACCGCGTTTTCCCAGGCCGACGGCTCCACGACCAGACGCTTTGGTGGGACGGGTCTAGGCCTCGCCATTGTCAAACAACTGGTTCAGCTCATGGGTGGAGAGGTCGGCCTGGAAAATTCTTCGAACCGGGGATCGACGTTCTGGTTTACCACTCAACTTGGCTGGACCGCGCAGCAACCCCCCGTCAAGACAACAGACCGGTTTTTGGACCGCATGAGAATCCTGGTGGTCGACGACAATGAGACCAATCGCTACATCTTGGAGGCTCATCTGAAATCCTGGGGCGCGGACACCGTCAGCGCCGAGTCCGGCAAGGCCGCCTTGGCCGTCTTACAGGACAACACGGAGAAACCGCCGATCGACCTGGCCATTCTCGACATTCACATGCCCGAGATGGATGGCATCACGCTCGCCAACGCCATCAAAACCGATCCTGCCACCTGCCACCTGGATCTGCTGGCACTCAGCTCCATTGACAGCCATACCCACGGCGGAGACGGCAAGGCACTAGGCTTTTCCGCGTGGCTCCGGAAACCGGTTCGGCAATCGCTCCTAAGAGACTGCCTGCAGAGACGCCGGTGGAAAACTCCCGCTGTGCCGCCAGTTCAGGCGCCAACGCCGGTAGGTCAGATGTCCATCCTCGGGCGTGTCCTCCTCGTTGAAGACAATTCCGTCAACCGTGAGGTCTCCACTGGCATGCTCGAACTACTCGGATATCAGGTGACCATCGCTGAAGATGGGAAGCAGGCTCTGGTGGCCTCTGCGAGAGAGTCCGTCGATCTCATTCTCATGGATTGCCAGATGCCGGTCATGGATGGAATCACGGCCACCGCAAAGATTCGCGATCGAGAACGGCAGGCCCATGTCGCGCGAGTTCCGATCATCGCCCTCACCGCCAATGCGATGGACGGTGATCGAGAACGCTGTCTGGAAGCAGGAATGGACGACTACCTGAGCAAACCCTTTTCCCAACAGGCCCTGGCAGAACTGCTGACCCGCTGGCACGTGCGCAGAGAGCAGCTCCAGCCGACCGACAACCACGTAGAGGCGCCATCTCACGACGATGGCGAGAATCGCCCATCAACGGCCTCGCCTGCGACCCACATCGACCGCACCGCTTGGGCAAGTATCACCGCACTTCAACGACCAGGGAAGCCCAATCTGCTGCACAAGACCATCAGTCTCTATCTCACGAGTGCTCAGGCCCAGGTCGACGGGCTTCGTCAGGCTCTTCAGGAAAAGAATCACCAGGCTATGATTGTCCCGGCCCATACACTGAAATCATCGAGCGCCATGCTCGGGGCAACAAGCCTGGCCAGCCTCGCCAATGAACTGGAAAACGCGTGCCGAACCAATCGCGTGGAGCAGACAGAACGGCTGATCGCACTCATCGAAGCGGAATACCGGATCGCCTGTGTGATTTTTCGCCAGGAACTGATCTCATCGTCCAAGGAGGCAGCATGAAACTCTCGACCTTTACCTATCCGGCATCTCATCAAACCCCGATCGCGAGCCATCCTCTCAGGAATCCCGCTCGGACACTCGTCATTCTGTTTGGCCCTTCGCATTTATTGGATACTCCAGGCCCCATTCAAACAGTCCTGGCCGCCTACGCCGGCGCCGCGGCGATCGGCTGCTCCAGCTCAGGGGAAATTTTCGGCACGCAGGTCCACGACGACACCCTGGTCGTCGGCCTCTTGGAATTTGACTCCACCACCATCCGCACCACGTCAGCTCACGTCACCGATCCAGGCCATACCTTCAAAGCCGCGCAAACCCTGGCACACCACCTCATCGATCCTGCACTCCGAGGCGTGTTGGTGCTCTCCGATGGCCTGGGCGTGAACGGCAGTGAGCTGATTCGAGGCCTCAACTCGGTGCTTCCCGCAGAGGTAGTGGTGACCGGAGGGCTGGCCGGCGACGGCGACCGATTCAAGCGAACGTGGGTCATCAAAGACGGACTTCCCGTAGCTGGTCATGTCACAGCGGTCGGATTCTATGGCCCCGCCGTCCGGCTCACCCACGGATCGAAAGGCGGGTGGGACCTCTTCGGACCGGAACGGCTCATCACCCGTTCACAAGGAAACGTGCTCTATGAGTTGAACCAGAAGCCGGCACTCCAACTCTACAAAGATTACTTGGGCGAGCTCGCCGGCGGACTCCCCGGCACCGCGCTCCACTTCCCCCTCGCGATCCGGCACACGCAACAAGAGGCCAAACGCCTAGTCCGTACAATCCTCGCCGTCGATGAAAAAGCTCAATCCCTCACATTCGCGGGCGATATGCCGAAGGGAGCCTATGCCCAGTTTATGCGCGCCAACTTCGACCGGCTAATTCAAGGCGCCTCCGACGCCGCTACGCTGGCGGCCGCACCAGGCACGGCATCTTCTCCAACCCTCTCGATTGCCATCAGCTGCGTCGGACGGCGCCTCGTGCTGGGCGAGCGCACTGAAGAAGAAGTCGAGGCAGCCTTCGACGTGTTGCCGAAAGGCGCGGCACAAATCGGGTTCTACTCGTACGGCGAAATCTCCCCCTACGCCACGGGACACTGCGACTTGCACAATCAGACCATGACTCTGACCACGATTTCAGAGGCCGCCTGAGGTTGACGATGCACCCCCTGCTACAACGACAACTCAAGCGCCTGGGCCTCGATCCAGCACAAAGCCCGACCGACCCGGCGGCCTGGCAGGCGATGTTGGAGCGCGTCAGTCAGAGCTATGTCGAGAACGATCAAGGCCGGGCTCTGTTGGAGCAATCGCTCGATGTCACCTCGCGGGAAATGCAGGGGCTGTATGAAGACCTCCGTCGATCCGGAGAAACAGAACTGGCGAAAGAACGGAACAAACTGGAAGCCGTTCTCCATTCATTCGGCGACGGACTCTGCGTCGTTGATGCGCAGTGGAATATCGTCCGCCTGAATCCGCAGGCCGAAGAGTTGTTCGGCCTGCCCCTGGCCAGGCTGGCAGGCCAGCCGGTGTACCACTTCCTTTCGCCGGGCCCTGAAGAGTTCAGTCACGAATGCCTCATCACCGACACCTCAATCCCGCCGCTTGAGCAAGGCCTCCCCTTCCGGACCAATGACGGCATTCTCGTAAGAGGCGACGGCCAGATGATGCCCATCTCGCTGGTCGTCACCCCCGTCGCAACCGACGGCGTGGTAAGCGGCGCGGTGCTGGTGTTCCGGAATATCACCGCCCAGAAGCAGGCGGAAGAACAACGGACGGAGAGCGCAACGCTGCTCCGGCGGGTGCAGGCCGGGCTCCTGGAGTTAGCCACAAACGCGGACCTCTACCGTGGAGAACTATCCGAGGCCTTTCACGTCATTACGCGGGTAGCTTCGCAGAGCCTGCGCGTGGCCCGCGCCAGTATCTGGTTTTTCACGGAGGCCCACGCAGCCATTCGCTGCGCCGACCTGTACGATCAGTCGACCGACGCTCATTCCGGTGGAACTGAACTTCCCGCCACGGCCTTCCCTCGATACTTCTCGGCGCTGGCCACGGAGGATGTCATCGTCGCCAACCAGGCCCAGACCGATTCCACGACATCCGAGTTCACCGCCAGCTATCTCATCCCCTTGGGCATCACCTCCATGCTGGACGTGCCGATCCGGGCTGAAGGCAAGATGGTCGGCGTCATCTGCCATGAACACATCGGTCCGGCCAGAATCTGGACTGCTGAGGAGCAGCAATTTGCCACCTCGGTTGCCAACACCGTCTCGCTGGTGCTCGAAACCGCCGATCGCCGCAAGGCGGAAGTTGAAACCCAGCGCACCAAGAACTTCCTCAATTCGGTCGTCGAGCATCTGCCCATTATGGTGTTCGTGAAAGAAGCCTCTGAGCTGCGGTTCGTCCGCTGGAATAAAGCAGCGGAGGAACTGACGGGCTTTAACCGCAGCGAGATGTTGGGACGATGCGATCACGATTTCTTCCCCAAAAAAGAAGCCGACTTCTTTACCGCCAAAGACCGTGAAGTCCTCGCCAGCGGCACGCTGCTCGAAATCCCCGAAGAGCAGATTCACACGAGAACACGGGGGACCCGCATTCTCCGAACCAAGAAACTGTCTATCCTCGACGAAACTGGCACACCACAGTTTCTCATCGGCATCGCAGAGGACATCACGGAACAGAAACAGGCGGAGGCGGCGCTCCGAGACCTCTCCACATTCCAGAAAGCCATGCTCGACAACGCCGGGCACGCCATTATTTCCGCCACCCCAGACGGGATCATTCGCCTCTTCAATCCTGCGGCTGAATCGTTACTCGGCTATCGCGCAGACGAATTGATCGGGAAACAGACGCCCGCGGTCTTTCATGACCTGGAGGAGGTGTCTACTCGCGCACGCCTCTTCTCGGCAGAACTCGGCGTCCCGATCGAACCAGGCTTCGATGTCTTCGTCGAAAAAAGCCGGCGGGGCCTGCCCAATGAACATGAGTGGACCTACATCCGGAAAGATGGCATTCGCCTGACAGTACTCTTGAATGTCACGGCCCTGCGGAATGCCGAGGGACAAATCACATCCTTCCTCGGAATCGCTTCCGACATTACCTCGCTCAAGATTGTTGAACGGGAGTTGATCACCGCCAAGGAGGCGGCGGAGTCCGCGAGCATCGCAAAGTCGCAATTTCTCGCCAACATGAGCCACGAGATCAGGACCCCCATGAACGGCGTCCTCGGACTGGCGGCACTCTTGCGGCAAACCCCCCTAAGCCCCAAGCAACAACGCCTGACGGACACGATTGTGCGATCGGGCAATTCACTTCTGGATATCATCAACGACATTCTCGATTTTTCGAAGATCGAAGCCGGCAAACTGGAACTGGAACACACCGACTTTCACCTGCGCATCCTCGTGGACGACGTGCTCGAATTATTCGCAGCCCCCGCGCATCAGAAGCATCTGGAACTCATTGCCGATGTCGCCGACAGCGTCCCCACCTTTGTGAAAGGCGACCCTGCTCGACTCCGCCAGATTCTGATCAACCTGATCGGCAATGCCATCAAATTCACCGCTCAAGGAGAAGTGGTCGTGAGCATCGTCAGTATCGCCGACGGGGCAGACCAATCAGTCCTCTGCTTCTCGGTCAAAGACTCCGGCATCGGCATCACCCCCGAAGCCTTGCGCAGTATTTTCCAACCGTTTGCACAAGGCGACGGATCGACGACGAGAAAATACGGCGGCACCGGTCTCGGGCTCGCCATTGCCAAACAACTCGTCACCTTTATGGGCGGCGAAATCTGGGCCGAGAGTCAGATGGGATCGGGAGCCACCTTCCTCTTTACCGTGCATCTCGCCCATTCACACCTGGGCAGCACAGGCGCGCTGGATTCGAAACAGGCCTTGCCGAACCAGCGCGTACTGGTGGTCGACGACAGTCCGACCGCCCGCCTCACGCTGGACCGCCAGCTGCGAAACTGGGGGGTCACCTCCTCCGTCGCCGAATCAGGCACGGCTGCAGTACCACTCCTCGCCAACGCAGTAGACGAAGGCCTCCCCTACAACACCGTCGTGCTCGATCTCGATATGCCCGGCATGAACGGGCTCGACACCGTTCGCGCGATCCACGAGACCCTTCAGCACCATCACCCTCGCGTGATTCTCATGACACCGGTCGAACGTGTGGACGCAGCGGAAGACCACACCGGCCTGATCACAGCCACCCTCACCAAACCTGTGCGGCCCTCCGACCTTCACCGCGCCCTCTCAGGACAAGCCGTCTTGGTCTCCTCCTCTGGCCCGCACGAACAGGAAGACCGGACACGCGCCACACCTCATGGCTCGATCCTCCTCGCGGAGGACAACGCCGTGAATCAAGAAGTGACCCTGGGCATGCTGGAGGTACTTGGCTGTACGGCTACGGCTGTCGAGAACGGACGACGCGCCATCGAGCTACTTGCCAGCCGGCCCTTCGCGGTCATTCTCATGGATTGCCAGATGCCGGAGATGGACGGATTTGAAGCCACCCGCGCGATCCGCCGGCAGGAACAGAAGAACGGTAAGAGAATTCCTATCGTGGCCCTCACCGCCCATGCCCTGCAGGGGGATCGGGAACTCTGCCTGGCGGCGGGCATGGATGACTACCTCAGCAAACCGTTCACGATCGAACAATTGAAAGCCGTGCTCTCCCGGTGGCTGCCATCGGCGACGCCCCCTCCGCCGACTGACTCTTCCCCGGCAGAGGGCGCTCCGTCACCGACTTCGGCGACTCAATCCAGCGAATCTCCTGTAGATCCAAAGAGTTGGGACAGCATCACCAGCCTCCAACGCCCCGGACAGCCTGACCTGCTTGCCAAAGTCATCGGACTTTATCTCAAGGATTCGCAAGGATTGGTCGATAAGATACTGGCAGCCACGGCGGGGAAGAATTTCGCCTCTCTGCGGGACACCGCCCATAGCTTGAAATCGCGCAGTGCGACGCTGGGAGCCTGGCAGGTCG
>CAZXNN010000062.1:0-12359 GCA_964641915.1 uncultured Nitrospira sp.
ATCCGCAAGATCCGGACAGGCCGCTGTACGAAAATCATTGGCCGTCGGCGCAGCAGGCGTGGGAATCACTCGCTGATCGTCTGGTACAGCAGGAAGAGACTCGCCGAGGGTCCGACGGCAGGCAGTTGCATGTCGAACTCGGATCGGCCGAAGGCCTGGTCTATCTCTACTGTGCAAACACGTTTGATCAGCGGCAACTCATTCTGGTCGAGGGAAGCCGCAAGGGAATGCTCGATTCGTACTATCGCGAGATTCTTTCTTCGTGAGGCGGCTCCGAGTAACGGCTTGACCTTGGCGGGAAATTGTGGTCAACGAGACAGACAGGTCTGTTTCATCTCGAGGCAATCACGCAAGAGTCGTGCTGGTTCGAATGCGTCAGCGTATGGAGCGACCAGCTGGTAGGCTTCGAGTTTCCACGTTCGGCGATTGGTTTGAAGCAGCGAGTCGGCTACGAGAACCGCTTGGAGTTCTGACGGGAGATCATCCCCGGTCAGCTCTGGCGGTGCTGTCGGCAACGCGGAATGGGATACCACGTCGAATGTTTTCTCCGTGGTCGCTCCCTTACCATCCTGTACCACGATCTGAATAGTTCCTGGCTGGATTCCCCCGGCAGGCAACGTCAAACGCGCGCGAGTATGGTCGCCCACTTCCTGACTGGCAATGTCCCCTTTCATCTTTCCCCGGATGCGGACCACATAGGGAGCCGTTCCTCCATCCCAGGCGATGAAGAGATCAGCGCGGTTCGGGCTAATGCGGCTGACTCCATCCTCAACCAGCGTCATCGCGAGGGGGGCATCCTTACCCCGGCTACTCGTGCTGACCGGCACTGAGGAATGGACATATTGGGTGGTCAATCGCTTGCCGACTGCCACAAGGGTTGAACCGAGACGGGTCAGGAATCCCGGCGGGACTTCGATTTCTGGAATTTGAAACGGAGAGTTTGCCGCTGTGATGACCTGAGGGCGTGTGCCGAGCCGCATATGGAGTTCATTGCCGGCGCCGTTCACCGTCACACGATCACCGGTCTGTAACGGGAGCAAGAGGGCGAGTGTAACGGGTGTCCCGTCGCGCTCAACATGAATCTCACTGATGGGGCCGATCAGCTGCTCCACATAGCCGACTCCCGGGATGTGTGGCTTCTTGGCGTCGGCAATGTCCAGGCCGCTATCCGGTGCGACGAGGGACAAGACTGCCAATCCGAGAAGGCGAAGCCAACTCAACAAGCGTTGATGGGTAGGCCGCATACCATTACTGAGGTTCATGACTCTCACCATGCCGTCGAATCATCGGTGAAGGGGTGACCTTCAGATCCACAAACTTCTGATAAGCTTGAAGCACGAAAAGCGGAAATACCAGATCGAGCCACCATCCGTACTGAAAAAGCCATAAACTCAACGGGAGCAGAATGGCGTTGATCACGAAGGTTGAGACTTGCGCTCCCCAGGCTTTGGTGAAGAATGAAAAGACCAGGCTGAAGACGGCGATCAACAACAGCAGTCCGATCCACCGTATCTCCCGACTCATCTCTTGAAATTGTCCGAATTCCAACAGCGCGTTGATTTGATTGATTACCACGAGTGCCCCCGGCATTTCTCCGATGGGGGTGAGATGGAGGTCCTTACCTGTCTCGTGGCTGCTCCCGATCACAACAATGGCATTTCTGATCCAGTCCAGGCTCAGGGGCTGATCCGGCGATGAATCGGTGATCAGTTTCGCTGAAACTCGTGAGAACTGCCTGGCCAGGGCGGTGCCCGGATGAAACTTGTAGAAGATCCGCTGCTCGAGGTCCGACGGTTTGGTGCTGAGGACCAGTGGTTTGCCAAGAACCCGGTCAATGAGCGTCCACGGACTGACTGACCCGGCGACCGGAAGGACTCCCGGCTTCGATGATGGCCCGCAGGTTGTCCGTGAGGGCGCGAATCGCCGGCGTAGTTCCTCCTTGAATGTTGCAGGGGTCGATGAGGCCGAGTTCAAGAGCGGGGCCCGTAAGAGGACCCAAGACAAGAGGGCCATCGAAGGAATCGCGTGCGGTTCGTCTTTGAGGCAGGTCGCTTCAAGTAGCCGCCAGTTGCGTACGAGCCCGTCGTCGTCGCGATCACTGAGCGGCGAGCCCCAGTGCAAGACGGGTGAGCCTGCAACAACAGACTCAAGAAATTCAGAGGAACGTTCTTCCCGAATCGCCTCTGCCTGTTCTTCATAGGTTTCCCCGGTCCCTGACGGACCTGATTGCAATCGGGAACGTATGGTTCTCGCCAGGATGATGTGTGTAGGCACTATGGCAGTCGGTTCCTGGGGGGAGGCGAATCGTTCCGAGTAGCGGCGGAGGTATGCGGCGAGCGCATCGTCAGGGTTGTCGGGCTCTATGCTGGGATGTGGGGTTGATGCGGTCGATATTGTTCGGGGCGCATATTTGGTGAGCTCAATGTCAACCACCAGGAGTTTGGCCTGGGATTCCAGGGCAAATTGAATGAGTCGGAGGAGTTTTTCACGGGGGACAAAGAGAGGGTCATTCCAGGCCCGATACGTGGGCTCGTCGATGTCGATGAAGACGAATCGATCATCTCGCGGGTGGGCTGCGTCGAATCGATCCTCCCAGAATTTGATCGCCCAATCGGTCGCAGCGGTTTCTGCGCCTGCGAGTCCTGGCACGTAGGGACGGGCGACATGCAGGACGATCGCGGCGATGATGCCGATGCCGAGACTCATAAGGAGGTGCTGGAGAAACGGGGCCAGCATGTTCCATCCTCGGCGAAGGGAGGCGAGTGCGGCGCGCGCAAGAGATGTGGTAGCTTTGTTTGCCATAATGCGAAAACAGGTCCCGTTCCCACCCCGACCGGTCGCGGCTAGTCTAGCAGACTGGCTATCGGACAAGGTACTAGCGGATCGTGCCTAGGCATGGGTAACCGGCCGACCGTGGCGATAGGGGGACTGGGGTTTCTATGGAGCAGTGATGAAGCGGTTTGTAACAGTTCTCCTGGCAGGTACGACGTTCTGTGTTGTGGCGTTCTCAATCCAGCATGAGTATGCCTGGGGAGCGGACCCCGGCGCCCGCCGGGCTCTTCTGGTAGGGATTGACCGCTATACGCCCCCCAGTTCTTCTGCCTCTGGACATTCGACTCATCCTTCCGGCCGGCGTCATTGGACGGATCTCAAAGGGGCTGTCAATGATGTGCGTGCGCTTCGGGAGGTGTTGATCCATCGCCTTGGGTTTGAGCCGCAGAATGTGATTGTTCTCGCGAACGAAGAGGCCACGAGGCAGGCGATTCTTTCGACGTTCCAGCGGCATCTGATCGATTCCGCCAAGCAGGGCGATCAGAGTATTTTCTTCTATGCCGGGCACGGGTCTCGTGTCCGAAACTCCCGCTCAACAGAACTGGACGGCAAAGATGAGACGGTCGTTCCTGCCGACGCCAATGTCGACGCCGGGGACCGTGCGTTTGTCGAAATCCGGGACAAGGAGTGGGACCGTCTTTTTTCCCAGGTGTTGGATAAGGGGGCCTGGCTGACCGCTCTCTTCGATAGTTGCCACAGCGGGTCCATTTCAAGAAGCGCGGCCCCAATCTCCTCCACCGCGCGCTTTCTCGAGGAAGATGATCGGGACATCGCTGCGTTGTTGCCCCCCGATCAGGTCGCCCACGCCCCAGGGTTGGAGCCGGAGAAGCGGGAGGGGGCATTGATCATTTCTGCGGCCCAGGAGGATCAACAGGCTAAGGAGACTCTTCAGACTATGGGTTCGGTTCGGGAATGGCACGGCGCTTTTTCACTGGCACTCATTCAATCGCTGAACGAATTGTCGCCCCGGGTGTCGGCGGATCGGTTATTTGACCGGGTAACGGCGCGTCTCATGGCGGAAGGGCATCAGCAGGAGCCGTCCATTGTCGGCATGGCCTCACGCCGCCATGCCCCCATATTCGGGGGGACTGTCGGCTTATTGTCGACAAGGATTCGTCTCAATCTCATCCAAGTCTATGCGGCCGACGATGTGGAGCTTCAGGGGGGAGTTGCGATTGGCCTGACTCCGGATACAGAGGTTGAACGGATCGTCAAAATTCCAGGAAAGCCACCAGTGCGGCTTCGGGTTACTGAAGTCCGGAGTTTGACGAAGAGCCGTGCCCGGGTTCTGACAGGAAACTGGCATGATCTCAAGCCGGGCGATGAATTTGAGGTCGTTCGACGTGGAGTCCGATCCGTCGCGGCTTTGCCTGTTTGGGTGCCGCCATCTGTGGCGGATCATGGGCAGGTGATGGGACTCGCCAGGGATGTGGCGAGCCTCGCCGCTCGTCACGGTGTGAGGATGGTTGAAGATCCGACAGTCTCAAATTCAGGCCAAATTCTCTCGTGGAATGGAAAGGAATGGGTGCTCTGGTCTCAGGCGGGTGCTCCCCGATCCTTGGGAAAGTCTCCACGCGCGCTGGAGGTTTTTTCTCATATGCGGTCGAGTTCATCCGGGGAGGCATTGTTCATCAACCTTCCCCCCACTCGTGATGTCGCTCGGGCGCTTGATGTTCGAGGGTTGTCCTCCCGCGGGGTGACGGTTGTCGCCAACCCGGATGAAGCGTTGTACACACTCGTCGGACGGATGGTCGGTTCGCAAGTGGAATACGCCTGGGTGTTGACGCGATTGTCCCGGTCGACCAACGGTCGGTCCATCAGGTCCGGTTTACCGCTGCCTGAGCGGACGATATGGAGTGTCACCCCCTCGGGATCCGGAGCGTGCGAATCGGGAGATCTCCGGAATTGCCTCGGGAGGCTGGCCAAGCTCTATTATTGGCTGACGATCAGCGGAACCCAGGGCGAGGGCCGGTATCCCTATCGACTGGCTTTCAAGCGAGTGACGGACCATACCGTGATCGATCGTGGTGAACTGGTTGAAGGCACCTATCAGATGGTGTTACGGGCTGACACGAAGCAAATCGAGGAGATTCAGGAGGGGTGGGGACTTCAAGCGAGATATGTGTATGTGTTTGTCATCGATCGTGAAGGGAGCGCCACGCAACTATTTCCTACTTCTGCCAGCCCGGAACGGTCAAACGTCCTTCCCTCTCCGGAAGAGTTAAACCGATCGGCTGGTACTCTCTCGGAAGTGTCGCTTGGCGAAGCCGGCCTCATCTCTATTCATCCGCCCTACGGAGTAGACACGTACCTGTTGATCACGTCTGCCCGGCCTATTCCCTATCTGTCCGAGCTGGTTGAATCAGGGCCGGTGGTGAGCCCATCGCATCCCTTACGTGGAGAAATGGATTGGTCGATTGACCGGCTGTTCCTCACGAGTTCGCCGGCCGGAGCCCCGCACGGTTCTTGACTGCTAGCCACCAGTAAAATAAGGCGCATGGGTACTCAACCAGAATGTCCAATACTTGACGAGACCCCCGTTCCCTTTGTACCATCCCCGCGGCATTGAAGGAGAAAGGCCGCCGCATGACGCAGAAATCAACCATTCACCCGGTTTGGCTGGGTGCCATTTTCCTGGCGTGTCTCGGGGCGAATGGGTGTCCCACCCAAGTCGGGTGTGGAGTGTCCGGCTCGATGCCTGGCGGTCCTGGTGGATTCGGTGCCCAGACCTGGAATTGCCAGGTGGGGATGCAGTTCGCCAAGGGGGCGTCTATTGCGACCCCGCAGCAGGCGCGGACAGACTTGCTTGCGAAGAAAGATAGCGCAGCCATTCAGGTCGCCGCTCTTAAGGAGAAGTCCTCGCAAGGTGGAGACCAGGCGTTTGGATTCGGCGGGAAAGATCCCGGGAAAGATCCCAAGGGTAGTGATTCCAACGTGGCTCAGGCTAGTCAGGAGTTGCAACGCGCCGTTGGCGTGGTCGAGACGCTCGATACCCAAATTGCTTCCGTCGATACGCTGCAGCCCCCGCCAGGAGCAACCGTCTTGTCCGAAGGGACCTGGACTCTCCGTGACGGCCAGGCGTTCTTCGAGACGCAGGCGCCATATGATCCCACGAAGAAATTCGTGATCCCCTATGTTGTCCGGTCTGAGTTAGGAGAGGTGCTCACGATGGGCTATCTTCCTGTTGAATCTGTTCGAGTTGCTCCCGGTCCATAGTCGCAGTTTGTGTCCGCACAGTGTCTGTCTGGGCCACATGATCACGCCATTCTTCTCGCGAAGTTTATTCGGATGCATACTGCTGGTGCATCTCGTGTGGCTCTTCGCGCCATGCCAGGCGCTTGCCGACGACTTTCTCCCACGGACCCATGCGAAGGCCAAGGAGGCAGAGCAGATCTTTCGCGCGTTACTGTTGGCCATCGGGGACAATCGGACTCCTCCTGATTTTCGCATCGTACGTGGAAAATCATCGTCGTTCGACATTGCGTTATATGTGCCCAAAAGCCATCGGGTGATGATCGAAGAGGAATTCTACGATCTTGCACACAGCTTGCCCAGTTCGGCCGCGTCGCAGGCTCTGGCGCTGATTCTTGGACATGAACTGGCGCATTTCTACCGCAATCATCCATGGGCGATCGAGTTCGGAAAGGCTTTTGCCGAACGCCAACGTGAACCCACCGAGCCTCCGGGCCCGGTTGCCGGACAGGTATCGGCGGATTTTTCAGAGCGGCGTCGGATCGAGGCGGATGCCGACTACTTTGGTGGATTTTACAGTTTCGTAGCGGGATACCAACCGCTCTCGGTGGCCGGGGAGGTCTTCGATGTGATCTACCGGCATTACCAGTTCGATAAGACGCTCCCGGCCTACGAGCATCTTCAATACCGGAAGGCAGCCGCTCAGGAGGCTAGCTTGAGATTGCAACGGCTGTTGCCGTTGTTTGAAATCGGAGTGCATCTGACGCTGGTAGGGGATTACCAAAATGCCGCCCGGGTGTTCGAACGAATAGGGGCCGATTTTCCGGGTCCGGAGATGCTGAACAACGCGGCGGTTGCGTTGAGTAATGAATCGTTTCGATGGGCCGCGGAATCCGGGCCTGCGTTTGTGTATCCGCTCGAGCTGGATCCGGACACGCGGATGGCTGCAGGGGGAGGTAGGGGAGGAGCGACCGCGGCAGCTGGAGAACGACGAGCGGAGTTGCTGCTGCAGGCAAAGCGCCATCTCGAACAGGCTATTCGAATCTCACCATCGTATGCGACGGCTATTCTCAATCTGGCCTGTGTACTGGATCTCTCAGGCGATTCACAGCTTGCCTTGGAGAAATCCCGGGCAGTATTGGCGATGCTGAGCCCTGGCGGAAACGACCATGTTCGGCGGCAGGCCCATCTGATCGCGGGGATTGCGGCGGCACACAGTGGCAACCGGGAAGAGGCTCGTCAGGCATTTCTGGCAGCCCGTGTTCTTGGAAGTCTCCACGCGGATGAGAATCTGGCGGCATTGTCGGCTCCCGAAGGCGGTTCGGCTCACGGCTCTCCTCTAGCAAAGGGGCGCAAACGTCTGCAGCCTGAAGCGGTTGGAGGGGTGAACGTGGCGGACGTTCGACTCGCGGATCTGTTGGCTGATTCATCCAGCAAAGTCCTTGGCAGGTGGGAAGCTGACGACGAACAGCCGGAGCTTAGAATTATCGTGGCCATGAAGGGGGCCGCACAGGCGACTCTCGTCTTGCGGGGCCAAGCTCCGAAGCGATCTGCGCTTATTTTTCTCACTGCGCCACCGGGTGCATTGGGGCGCACCGGCCGTGGGCTTATGGTCGGGCAGTCGGTTCAGCAGGTGGAAGAACGCTACGGGAGCCCTGTTGCGGTGGTGCCGACTCAGCAGGGAACGTTTCAGGTGTATGAGGACAGGTATCGTGAAATGCCCGTGGGGCTTCTGGTACGTATTGACGGGAAGCAGATGGTGCGTGATTGGGTCGTCTACCGAATCGAGGAGTAGGGGCGGGTGGTCCACGATGTGGCCACCCGCCCAGGACGCAAGCCGGGTCTAGAAGCGGGCAATCACCTGGAAGGTCGGTCCCCAGGTGACGTCGTTGTTCGCCGTCGGAGAATTGTTAATGTTGATGATTTGTGCACGGAATCCCATCTGAATGGCAGACGCGATTTGGCCGGCTCCGGTCTTCAAGGTCGGACCATCAAGCGAAAGGCCCATCTCGCCCGAATACCCGGTGACCGCGTTGGCCGTCACGCGTTTTTGCCCGCCTGCATCCGAATGCTCGTCATAGAATCCCAAGGCCAGGTTGCCATACGCTTTGACCGGACCTGCGACAGTTCCAGATCCGAACACCCCGTCGATGGGGCCGCTGATCCACACGGATTCTCTTCCGGGAACGGTCAAGGTCAGTGATTGGCCGCTGAATCGCTGCTGCATATGGTAGTAGCCTGCAAAGACTCCGAATCCACGCCATATTGAGAGCGCTGCTGAGACCGAGTAGTCTCGGCGAGTAGCGGATGTGCGGTCCGTCGCACCGGAGAATCCTCCGACATTGTTGCCGAATGAACTGAAATCAAAGCCTCCAGCCTGTAGCCACGTAAAATTCACCGACAGCCGGTTGAAGAGCTCGTCATCCCGAAGCTTGAATGAGCCGGTTACGCTTGGTCCCATGAGTGCGGTCGTATCCGATGTTCGAGACGCGCTGATTCCATTGGCGAACCCGGCGGCTTGCCACTTGGCGACCCAGAATTTCATACCGGCATCGAGGGAAAAGCGGTCACCGAAGATGCCTTTGTTTGCGGGAGCCGGTTCTTCGGCTGCCCAGAGATCAATCGATGGCGAAACGGTCGCCATGATCATAATGAAAATGCCCGTCGCAAACCGAACTCGTGCGCCCTGAATACTCATGCGAATCCTCCTTGGATCGTTGGGGGTCTTGGTGTTCACTCACAGTGGCCGCGCATCCGGAGGCTAAAAGCCTCCCACGAAAGGCGCGCGTTCGACTTTCTTCGGTTTGTCTTCGGCGTCGGAGGCAGGGGCTTTGGAAGGCGCCTCTTTCGCCAGGCGTTCAGCCTCGCGCCGACGCGATTGCTCCTGTGTCAGTGCCCGGCGCGTTTCGGTTTCCCGCTGGCGCTGTTCGGTCAACGCGAGCTCCAATGCTTCCCGCGCGCGCTTCTCATCCGCCAGCTTGCGTTTGGCATCCTCCTCAGACTGCCGAAGCCCTTCTGCCGCTCGTAGTCGGGCTGTCTGTTCAGCGGACTCGCCGCTTTTTCTGGCATCGGCAGCCTGACGTTCGGCCTCGAGCCGCTGTCGGTGCTCGGTCTCCAGCTGCCGCTTCACATCGGCCTCATCGCGACGCTGTTTCTCCAACTGGCGTTCGAGATCTTGGAGATGGACCCGTTCCTTTTCCAGTCTTTCCTGAGCTTCTATCTCAAGTCTCCGCCGGTCTTCTGCGAGCCGGTCCAACTCCTTTCGTAAATCGTCCTGTGCTTTATCCCTCTGCTGCCTGGCCTGCTCTTCGACTTTGCGGCTTTGGTCCTCGACGCCACGAGCGGCGGAGGTCAGCTGGAGGATGAATTGCCCGCCTTCGTCGTTGGCCCCTTGCAGGGGTTGGCTGCGCGGCATCTGCTCCGCATTCCGGGCCACCAGAGGGATAACATGATCGGCAATATGGCTTGGGACGAGGTAGGGGGCGTCGTTCTCTTTGAGGAATTTGAGCAGGTGGTAGGCGAAGACGCTGTGTCCGTCTTTGCCCTGATCGGCGACCGGCTCAGTGCTTCCGGAAGTGAGTCCCCACCGTGAACGCTTGGCATACAGCTTGGCGTAGTATTTGTCGGTGACCGCAGGGAGCATCGCCCGTGTTTGAGCAAAGAGATTTCCGCTGAAGCAGGAGTCCGCCACAATGTACACATGTCGAGCCCGCATGGCGGCGAGATAGTTTCTGATCGCTGCGTCGAGAATCCACGTGCCCGGTTCATCTAGGACACCATCGTACGGCACCCACCACGCCAGCTGGTTGTCCTCGCTGTTTTGCCCGTGGCCGGCGTAGTAGATCAGCACGCTGTCGGAGGGGGCCGCTTCGCGGGCGAGCCGGATAAAGGCGCCCTCAATGCGGCTTCGCGTCGCTTCGGCGTTCAGCAAGAGTTTGACATGGTCCGGTTTGAAGCCATAGCGCTCGACCAGGACATTGCGGATTCCCGTTGCATCAGCGACGGCGGTCTTGAGTTTCGGCGGGCCTTGGTATTCATTGATTCCGACAATGAGGGCCCAATACTCGCCCTGGATCTGAACTTCTCCAGGAACGGATTTCACGGCCGGGCTGGCTCCCCGCTTACGGATGGGGTTTTCTGCGGCCAAGAGCAAGGAGGAGGACAGCGAAATTTGCGTGAGGAGCCAGAGCGTCAAGACGAGGAGGGTAAATCTCATAAATTCACTGATGGCAGAGTGAGGACCTCTGGAAGCAACGGCGAAAGTATATATCAGGGCAGAATTGGCATGCAATCAAGGGCCGTTGATGGGCGGTAGCGGGATATGTCAAAACATGGAGGGGTTCTTGGGTGGTCGGAGCGCTCTGCGCCCAACGCAAGTTATATGACGTACGGCAGGCGGCTTCTCATGAGGATTCGATGCGTGGTCTTTGAATGGAAAAAGTATAGGCAATTGTCTTAGGATGGCGGGAGTTGGGGAGGAAATCGTGGATCAAGATGCTGAGAGGACAATTGCCGGAGAAGACCTCATTCACAAGTTACATGAGCGTCCGCAGATTCCGTTGACGGAATGGCTGCGGGTGCCGGCCCATGTGCACTACAAGGCATTTCGGATGGCCGATCCTCCGACACAGCGCCCGGCGAGCCGTGAAGAGTTTCGCCGTTTGGTCGAATCGTTTCAGATGGCGCCGAACCATACGGTGTTGCGGGAAACGTTCGGCTATGCGGTGAAGGTCGCGGCTAACGGGGATCGATTGATCGTCGTCTGGCAGGCGCATACGGAGTATTACAGCTATCAACTATGGCATCTGCCAGGAACGCCGGGCAGTCAATTGACGTTTGGGCCGTTGACCTTTCCGGACTATCGGTTTCCGATCACTCCGCTGGGGACTGAGGTCTGCCGGTTGGATATTGTGTTGCAATCCGACGCGATTCCGTCGCGTGACGACTTGCATCAGATGCTGCCGGGCCCGGTGGCCTATGGCAGCCGGATTTTCGACGACGAGACGACGGTGGTGACCAGTTTTACGCCTGATGAATACAGGCGGGAGCGGTATCTGGTGAGTGTCGGGTCCACGCGGATTGATGTGTCGCACATCAAGAATATCGTGGACGCCGTGGTGCGGATCGAGACGTACTATCACTTGCTCCTCATGCAGAAGCCCCTGTTTTCAGCCGCGATCGATTCGGTCTATACGTTCGAGCAGGTCCATCTGAAGCAGCGGGAGATCATCACCGGGCATATCAGTCATGCCGACGCGCTGGCGCTGCAGCGGTGGTTGAACAGTTTGACGCAGGATTTGCTGAAGACCAATCGGCTGGCCGGGAAGCTCCATTTTGAATTATCGGCGGCAGTGCCGTACGACAAGATCGTGCACGCCACCCTCGCGTCCATGGTCGAGCGGCCCTATGCTCCGCATCGGCCGCTGTCCGATTACATCCTGAGCGGTGTGACGGGCGTGGCGGACGGGTATCAGCAGTTGTTAAAGCGGATCGAGACGTTGAGTAGCGGGTTTGAGGGGATGATTGCGATCATCCGAACCCGTGTCGATTTGATGCTGGAATCTCAGAATCTGGCGTTGCTGATGAGTGTCGACAAGACGACGAAGAGCCAGGCAATCCTGCAGCATACCGTCGAAGGGCTCTCGGTGATCGTGATCGCGTACTATCTCTGCGGGCTTGTCGGGTACATTTTTAAGGGCCTCCATGAAATGGGGTGGATGCATAACCCGAACGTGGCCTCTGCCGTGTTTGTTCCGGTTGCCGTCGGCCTGGCCTTCCTCATCACCACGCTGAGCCGGAAGTATCTTCATAAGAAGCTCCAGAGTGAGAAGTCTCACGCCTAATCGGTCTGGCCGGAGTGTATCGTGACGGGGTGTGCGTGCGGCCGCCGACGTGCCGGGTATGCGGTTCTCAGCGCCGGCCTGCCATTGACTCTACCCCTGAGGCCCTGTAGGGTGTAGATGACGTAGCGAGCCTCGTCGACTGTGCCATCTCTCGCGCCTCCTTCCTTGCAATGTTCCTGCGCGTCTGATTCTCCGGTCTCCGCCGCTTTTACGCCGGTACTTCCGTCTCTAATGATCGAATGCGGTCGCGCATTGTGCCCGTCGTCTGTTTCCTGCAGGTGCCGGGGTTGACTATCCACATACCAAGGGGGACCCGATGAATCAGGAACAGTTCGGACAATTCTGGTTGCAGCTGAAGAAACCGCTCAAGACAACGTGGGGCAAGATCACAGACGAAGATCTCGTCGAGATCGCGGGCGACGTGGCGAAGTTTGGCACGGTGCTCCAAAAGCGGTATGGGGATGTGCAGAAGGAAGAAGTTCGCACCTGGGC
>CAZXNN010000063.1:0-12196 GCA_964641915.1 uncultured Nitrospira sp.
GGGCAGACCGCTGCTGGCGGTCTTTCAGGTGTGTTTGCGCTGCAACTCGAATTGCGGGTACTGCAATCTGCCGCTCAATCAAGGCCGGTATGAAATGACGAGAGATGAGATCAGGCGGGTCTTCACCGAACTCTACTGGGAAGGGGTTCGCGTGGTCTTTCTCCAGGGCGGGGAGCCGTTGCTCCGTCGCGACCTGTCGGAGATTATCGAGGATCTTGCCGGACTAGGATTTTTCATCACGCTCATCACGAACGGTACAAAGTTGACACGACCGTTACTGGCCGGAATGTCACGGCATCGGGTGACGATTTCCGTGAGTCTGGACACGCTTGATCGGGAGCGCTATCGGCAGATTCGCGGGGCCGATCAACTCGATCTGGTGCGTGAGGGGATCGCGCTGCTCCGTGAGTATCCCCATCAGAAGTGTCTGGTGTGCATTGTGAGCGAACTGAATCGAGCCGAAGTTCCGGCGGTTGTCCGATTTGCAACGGAGCAGGGATTGCTGCCGGTGGTCGGCGCCTATCATTGGGAGGTGGGATTGTACGGAAAGAAAGATTCGCCCTTGATGTACGAACGGCAGCAGGCCGGCATGGTATTTCAGCAGCTGCTGGACAGGTCGCTGATTCCAGCAGGATCGCTGAGGCGCTTTACGGAAGATAACGTGCGCTGGTTGCAGGGGCAGGATTTGGAGCCCTGTGATGCGGGACGGTACAGCATCGCCATCGACGCGTCCGGCAACGTCGCGCCCTGTCTCTCCCTGCCCTATTCCGGGAATCTGCTGACGGCGTCTTTGAGTGACATTCTCGCCGGGTTCGATCGAGACGCCATTGCCACCTGTTCGGGACGATCATCCTGTAATCGGCTCGACAGCCGGATTGTCGGATCGATCGTGCGGCATCCACTCACGGCGCTGCGCACACCGGTGACCCTATGATGCTGAAGGCAGCCTCTCTGACCAGATTGGCGGCGGCGCTCAGTCTCATGTTTGTGGCTGGGTGTTCGACGGTGCCGGCGAGTTACGGTCCGGCCAGGCCCTTGGCGCCTGGAGTATTTTCTCATCAATCGTTCGATGACGTGTTGCAGGCGCATGTGCGGGACGGGGATGTGGATTATCCGGCCATCCTGGTTGACCCGCGGTTTGTGCAATATCTGGAGGACTTGGACCGTGTCGATCCGAATCGTCTCCCGCACGACGATCGGTTGGCGTTCTGGATCAATGCGTATAACGCCTATGCCATCAAGGGGATTCTGGACGGGTATTCTCCCGGGACGTGGGTCGGGCGCTATCGGTACTTCCTCGGGAGGACCTATCGCGTGGGAGGCGCCGCTCTCAATCTCTACGATCTGGAACGGGACATTCTTATTACGCAATTTCACGACCCGCGGATGCATTTTGCCATCGTCTGTGCGTCTGCATCCTGTCCCAGGCTACAGCCGCGGGCCTACACAGGCGCGGAGTTGAATCAGCAACTTGAACAGGGAGCCCGCGAGTTCATCAATGATCCCGCCAGAAACCGATTCGACGGCGCAAACCGGGTTGCGTACCTGTCGAAAATTTTCGACTGGTTCACGGAAGATTTCGAAGTCCAGGCCGGATCGCTGCAGCGGTATATTGCGCGATACGTAAGCGATCCCGTGCTTGCGCAGGAGCTGGCGACGGAGCCCTATCGCATCGAGTTTCTCGACTATGACTGGAGTTTGAACGGTCCCGCACCTAAGAGGTAAGCATGCTGGTAGGCTCGGATGAGAAAGTGCCGATCGCGCGGCTGCTGACGTTCCTTGAACATGGTGAACGGATGGCGCACGACTGTGCGCAGGCGCAGGCTGCCTTGACGCCGGACCCGCAGTCGCGCCGGTTCCTCCTCAGCCAGGCTCGGCAGGAGGCGGCGCATGCGTTCGTGTTTCAGGGGGCGATTGCCTGGCTCGCGCCCAGACATCTGGGCGACGCGCCATTTCTTCCGGCCTTGGAAGCGTATCGGGAAAAACTCGATGACGCGCTGGCCCGCCAGGACCTGCTCGAAACGTTTCTGGCCGAGCAGGTCATCCTCGAAGGACTGGGAGAAGCGATCTTGACGCGCATCGAGCAAGGGCTGGTGAAACGGGCGGCACCGTTCGGGCGGCTTCGGCGCGTCCTGCTACAGCAAGAAGAAGCCCATCATGGCTTCGGCCGGCGCATGCTGGAACGGGCCATGGCGGACGGTCGTATCGATGCTGTGACCCTGAGTCGGCGTGCGCAGGACTATCTTGCGCTGACCGATCAGATGGTGCTGACGCTGAGCGACTTGTTCGAAACCATCGCCGAGGATCCCGCAGTCTGGGCACAGGATGTCCGGAAGTTTCTGCCCTCATGGTTAGCCGAGGCACCGGCATGATCTCCGTCATCATTCCGGCCTACAACGAAGAGAAGGCCTTGCCGGCGACGCTTCGTGCCCTTTTTACTCAGCAGGGGGATTTCCAAACGATCGTCGTGGACGGTGGAAGTCGCGATCGGACCATCGAGATTGCCCATCGATCCCCGGCCGTGCAGGTTATTACAGCGTCCAAAGGCCGCGCCCTTCAAATGAATGCCGGCGCCAAACTGGCGACCGGCGAATGGCTGCTCTTTCTCCACGCCGATACGGTATTGCCGCCCGGCGCCATCCAACGATTGATTGATATGGAGTCGGATGTCGCCGTCCGGGCCGGTGGGTTTATGCACCAGTTTTCGGGTGACGACTGGCGGTTGAAAGCGATCTCATTTTTGGACAACTTCCGCTGTGTCCGCAGCCGGATTATCTACGGCGATCAAGCGCTGTTTGTCCGCCGTGCTTTGTTCGAGCAACTCGGGGGATTTCCCAACCAGCCCATTCTTGAAGACGTCGCCTTCTGTGAACGGTTGATCAAGGTGACGACTCCGCTGGTACTCTCTCCGCCCGTCGTCACCGATGCACGGAAGTTTTTGAAGATGGGTGTCTGGAGGAGCTTTATTCGCGTCCTCCTCATTATCCTCCATGTCGAATTCCGCCTGCCGGTTCTTCCTCGAACTTTCTTCCAGGATGTCCGCTAAAAAGGTGCGGTAAAAGTATGCCGCCGGCATTTCCTCAATGCCGCATCAATCCTAGACAGAATCCAAACCGCCTGATAGATAAGGCTGTATTCTGGCTTGCTCTTGCTGCTGCAAGGCAGTGTCAACCGACCGGTGTGCCATGCGTTGATAAGGGCCAAGGAGACTCACTCATTTATAGCTAGGGAGGCAATGATGATGAAGACGATGCTGCTCTCGATATGTGGATTAATTCTTGGGTTCAGCGGGATGGCCTTTGCGCAGGCAGACACGCCTGGCATTGATCAGCGGCAGGCGAATCAGGAGAAGCGGATCGATCAGGGCATTACCAGTGGTCAATTGAATGAGCGGGAAGCGAACCGCTTAAACAAGCAACAGGAACACATCAATAAGATCGAAGATAAAGCAAAGGCCGATGGAGTGGTGACGAAAGGCGAACGGGCCAGGATTGATCGCGCGCAGGATCGTGCGTCGCGCCATATCGCGCGTGAGAAACACGATCGCCAAGGCAAGCGGCATCGCTGACTCGATGCTGTCACGGAAAGCACAACGGCGTCAGGATGAAAGTCCTGACGCCGTATCCCCATCAAGATACAAAAGCCCTCCCCACCTTCTCAGCTAAGACGCGATTCAGAACCGGAATCTGACTCCTAACCCCATCCCGTAGTTCGGGGCGCCATTAGACAATCCCACGAGCAACGAACCGGTCAGGTGCACAGAGTCGCTCACGATATAGCTCGACAGGGCCAACAGATCCCGTGCGTTGCTTACAGTATTGACCAATGCGCGGTACTCCTCATAAAAGAGGCTTGTGTGGAGATGGTCTGTGACGTCGTACCCGACCCCGATGTCATACCACCACTGGTTATTGAAATTGGTGCCGGGCGCATCGCCGATGATATTGTAACCTCCGTCGAGATAGGCCAGCCATCGCTCACCGAGGCTCTTGGTAAGCTCGACTCCGGCGCCTTCATCGAATTCGCCAGTTCCGAGTCCGCGGTCTGCGTCCGCCGTCGGCAATTTGATTCGCCCAGTGATCGCCACGAGTGGCAGGATCGTGCTTTCCTCAATCAGGAAATACCGGCCTCGTAGAATCATGTCACCAAGGCCGCTGTCGGTAGTCCTGGAGGACAAGGGGCTGGATCCTGGCCCCTTGTTGCTTCCGGACACGGCGGCAACAGATCCTGGAGGGCTTGCGGTTGTACTGGTTCGTGTTGGAGTTCCGCCCACTAATCGAACGGCTCCGGTTCCGGAGATGCTCACAATGGGAATCGTCAGGCTCACATCGCCATCCCGAAACATCCTCCGGACAGTCACGGGCGCATAGAGAATGTTTGTCTTGGAATCCGTCCCATAAGATCCGCTCGAATAATTCACTGTTGAACTGATTCGCCATTGAGGGGCAGGCTGAGGCTCCAGTTCATCTTCAGCAGCCACTGCCCAGTCAGCGGTTCCTGTCGCGAGAACAGTCAGGACAATTCCGAGCAAAATGCCGTGACGGATGAGACGGGTTGAATGCCCAGTGTGCAGGGCAGGGGTATCATGTGATATTTGCGCGTGCAGATTCACCTAACGCAGTCTCTCTTTGTTCAGCAGAGCCTCACGTCCATCGCCCTTTGGTGGGCGATGGACGTACTTTCTCCTAGGCCGGCAAGACAATAGCCGCTCCCCTTTATTTGCTATTTGCCGTGCCGTTCGCTCCGTTCCGCTTTCTCATGCTGCGGTCTCTCCGGCCGTTCCTTCCTCGTTTGTTCGCGGGTTCGCTCCCTCGTCCGCTCCTGCTCCTTGAGCTGGTCTTTCTCCTTGAGCTGATCCTTGGTCTGGAGTTTGTCTTTGTCCTGAACTTGCTGCTGTGTCTTGAGCTGATCCCGGTCGCGATCCTGGTCTTGCGCCGACGTTATCGATGTAACGGCTAGAATCGGAAGGACTAGCGCGGCTGCCGAAATAATGGAAAGAATGCTTCTCCTGTTCATGTCATGCCTCCCTGCGTGAATGTCCAGAGCTGGATTGCTCTGGCCGGATGTGCCCAGGACCCGGAACATGTCCGGAGTCCTGGGCCTGCGTCCTATTTACTGGACGACGATGTCGATGTAGGTCTCGGTGTCGGATACCCGCACACCGTTGGTGGCCGTTGTCATGAATGTGTTATTGGCCGGGCTGCCGGTTCCGCCCTGCGATGATGCATCCAGTAAGAAGGTGATCCGGTAATTGCCGGCGGTGGAGCCGGTAGCTGACGGATCCCAGACGTAGCCGTAGGTGAAATTGCCGGATACGGGGATCTCGGCGGCCAGCTTGTTTAGTCCGTCGGGGACTGTCGTATCAAACAGAAACTGGTCGTCAACGGCAGGCTGGATCTTAATGCCGCCGGCATCCAGTTTATGAATCTGGAGATGGGCATTGGTCGCGAAAACGAAGGCGGTGGTGGATGGGATGACGACGCCGTTGGTCCCGAACATCTCATTTTTCTTTGCGCCATAGAGGGACTTCATCGTATAGGTCGCCATAGGTGTTGGCACGGTCTTGGTCAGGACCATCTCGAGCCTGATCTTGGCCGATGCACTGAGGCTGGCGCTGCCTGCCAGGTTGTCGCCCCACTTGGCGTTGACAAACTGATCTGCCCCATCGGCTTTGGCCCATTCGCCCTGCCAGGTGTTGACGGTCTTCTGCTCGAAATACAGCGGGTCCACCATTGAGGGTACAGTCAGAAACGGCAGAATCGATATGACTTCGGTCGCCAGCGGGCGCAGTCCGGTATTGAAGTCGATCAGCGTCGGGTCTAATGTCCAGGTCCCGGTGATTGACTGGTTGGTGACGCCGATATTGTCCGCAAAGATCAGGGCTGCAGAAAAGTTGTTACCAGCGACTTTGGGGTTGGGAGAACCGGTAGGTGTCTCGCTTGCCACTGTGGAGGGCGTCTCGCCGCCGGCGTTCTTGGCGGTGACGACATAGTAATATGTGACCGTGCCTGCCAATCCGGAGTTGGTAAAGGTGTAGACGGTCTGTCCGGTCACCACGGGTACCGTGGCCAAGAGGTTGGCCGGGTCAAACAAGGACGCGACGGTGGTTGCGGTTGTGCTGACGTAGATGACGTAGCTGGTCGGCAGGCCGGCAGTGGCGGATGCGGCCGGCGGCGACCATGACAGGTTCACCAAATTCTCGCCAGCTGTCGCTGTCAATGCGGTCGGTGCTCCCGGTGCTGCAACGGTCGCAGGAGGCGGTGCTACTGCATCATCATCACCGCAAGCGGTTAAGGCAAAGGCCATGACCGCAGATGCCGCAACAGTGGTGGCAATTGACAGGACACGCTGCCATCCAGATTGGTTTGTTCGGTTCGCTCTCATGTAACTTCTCCTGTTGGTTATCCTAGCGGGCTACCGCCGTGCTAGTTTGTTGGTGGAATATTGTTGAGTGCGGGGACGTAAGTTGCGTAAACCCCTGCCCAGCTTTCTCCGGCCGGGTTGATGGCTGACACTGTCAGTGTCAGCCATCCGTTCCGTATGGCTTCGCGCTCGATTCCGACGGATAACACTGACGAATCAGCCGGGGCTCCAGGATCGAGCTTTGCGACGAGGTTACCCACTTCGATCGCCGGGAAGACGTCTGTGAGGGCTCCATTGACGTAACCGGCGCCGTAGATTCCGTTGCTTGGCACGGTGACGTTAGGAATAGGCGACCGGCTGCCTTTGAAGAGCACTCCGCGCGTTCCGTCAACCGCCGCGAAGGCAGAAGAGCGCCAGCGTGGCGGTTCACCATCGCTGTCGTCGCCGCTACCTGTTCCCGGCGGACGTCCTGAGAAGACCCAGTAGAGGAAGCCTTGAAACGCTTCTCCGGCACCAGAACGGGCAACCATCAAGGTTTGGAGGCTCACAGTATCGTGGAGAAAGATGCCCTGGTTGACGGGGGTTTGTGCGGTATAGCCCTGGGGATTGGCTTGTAGACAGTATGCAATAAGGTCCTTGTTGCCGTCGGTCGGGCAATTCAGCACCAGCGCGCGTGTCTCCGGCCCCCACGCGCCCCAAAAGGCGACATAGCGTCCGTCGTAGGCGAGGCCTTCGCCGAACTTGGTAAAGTTTGCATTGACCACTGGGACTCCAGTCCGGTCTGGGACAGGATCGCCAATGAGAGCGATGGCTGTAAGGGCTGGTCGGTCGTCAAGCGGGGCAACATAAATGCCGCCCGATGTCGGGGCGTCTTCGATATCGAGACCGGTAAACACGATCTTGCCGGCCGCTGCGCTCGGCGGTGCCGTCGAGCCGAATGTTACGGTCTGGCCTGGAATCATCGTGCTGCTATCCGCGATACCCACGACCGGACTCGTGGGATTCGAAATGTCTCTGAAGTAGACGCCCGTTTTGCCTACCGAGATGTTGTGCTCTGTCACCGTAAAGTTGCCCTTGAAGGCGATGTATCTGCCGTTGGTAGCAGTCGGCGAGCCAGGGAACACATCGAATTTGGTTCCCGCTGGAGCGCCTGGGACCTGAAAGTAGGAGAAGTTCGGCAGGTTGCCGAGAATATTGACGCCGGTGGCCAATGGCCCATTGATCCAGGTGAAGATGCCGGTGGTCCCGGACCTCGACTCTAATTGCGTAATCGGATCGGTGTAGGTCCAGACCGGCTGTGAGTTGCCACGGCTGGCGAGGAGAGGAGATGAAATGTCGATGCGCGGGATAGAAGGGGTTTCAATAAAGGTTTCTCCGGTGTTGTTGGGAGCAGGAACAACGGTCGAGTTGTCGATGCTGGTTTGTAAGGCCGGCGATGAGCAGAGATCGACCGCCCACACGCCTTGATGGGGCTCTCCACCCGCACCTCCTCCTGCAGCTTTCGCCCGTGCGCGGAAGGCGACTCTGCCATCCCTATTGATCGAGGGTTGATTAAAGCTGAAGAAGCTTTTCCCCACCACGCCGGGTGGGACGAATGCACTGTTGGCTACAGTCACCCACTTGCCCGTGGCGTTGCTGACTGCGCCCGAGCACGCACTAACGACAGGAGGCGGGGTGTCTCCGTTTCCCCCACATGCCGCCAAGAGCAGACCGCTGCTGAGAACCATTGCGAGGTGAAGCGCAGGCGTCCTTCGCGATTGACTGGTAGCCATCGTGGTCACTGATTCTCTCCGGCGATGCAGAGCTAACATCTGAACTCTCCTTTGGGCAAAACTTGCGAAGCGCATACCCTCACATTGCTTTGTGTAGGGATTCGTAAAAAAGATTCGTGTGCACGCTCTCAATCTCAACCAGTTGCCGGTGCGGATTTCTGTGTGCATTCATCGGCTCTGCAGTGATGTGAAATATTGCGAGCATGATGATTCAGTCATCAGCAGCATTTGTGCCATCGCTTGATTGCGCGCGCGTCGTGCTGCGGGGGATTGTGAATCTCAATGAGTTGGCGATGTTATGTTGTTACGGAGAGATGACCGTAGAATGATGGTCGTCGGTATTGTGTGGTGATAAAGGGCACGCTGTTTCGATTCTCTGATGCCAATCGCTTCAGAACGAAAGGAGGGGGAGGGGAGAATCGCCTTTTTGTTTTGGCAGCGGTGTGGATTTGTGCGGCAATGTATTGCCGTCTGGAATCAGGGGGTGATTATTATTCTCTTTGGAGCGTGAAATGGCCGGTGAACGAGTGAAGGTGATTTGAAGTAGCATCGTGCGGAAACTCTCAGGGAACTCTGTGCCGCTAGCCAGCGATCTGTAGCGGAGGGACTGGTGGTGAAAGTTCATTTGTGAAATGAGGCGGACAGCGGCGAATGTCGTAAGCTTTTCGTTCCGTTTCTTGACCGATGTCCTTACCGCCCGCCGCCTCCACTGTCAGCGCGATGGGTGTCCCGGTGGTTTTGTTGGTGACCCCGTTGCCGGTCTGCGCCACGGTCTACCCACCGTATGTCGGCTTGCGCTGAAGCGGTGTTACGGGGCAGGACTCCGGATTAGACGGGGGAAGGGGCCGAAGGTAAAGGCGGTTTGTCCGGGGGAAGCGTTCCACGATGCAGGAGACCCTGTTAGAATGCCGGAATGGAAGTCGTGACGACCCACCACAATGCGGACTTCGACGGGTTGGCTTCAATGGTCGCGGTGCGCAAGTTGTACCCCGAGGTACGGCTGGTGCTGTCCGGCGGGGCGCAGGAAGCTGTGCATGCGTTTCTCCTGGCTCACGACCTGAATCTCACCAAGCTCAAAGATTTCGATCTTGCACAAGTGACGAAGTTGATTCTGGTCGATACTCACGACCCCGATCGGATTGGTCCATTCAAACAATGTTGGCTGGATCCGAAGGTCGAGGTGCAGGTCTTCGATCATCATGCAGCAGACCCCAGAGGGACTGGTGCTCCCATAATCGGGAAATCCGTCACTCAGGTCATTGAGATGGTCGGTGCAACGGCGACCATGCTGATTGAACGGGTGCAAGGGGCTGGTGTCCGGCTCACGTCGGTGGAAGCGACGGTTCTGGCGCTCGGTCTCTACGATGAAACCGGGGCATTCACCTATTCCTCCACCACCCCTCGCGATCTTCAGGCCGCGGCCTTTCTCATCGGCGCCGGGGCCGATCTGAAGCTCATCGCTCAGGTACTGCACCGGCCGCTTGATCCGAATATTGTCGCGCTGCTGAATGATCTCCTGCAGCACAGTGAGGTGCACTATCTGGAAGGCCGGAAGATACTCGTGGCGACCAGCACCTTCGATCGCGATCGAGTGGAAGCGGCCGAGGCGGTGCACCAGCTGGCCGAGCTTGAAGGGGTGGACGCCGTATTGGTCGTCGTTGTGAACGAGGAGCATGTGGAAGTGATCGGCCGCAGCCGCGCGCCGGAGCTCGATGTTGGATGGATCGCGCAGGAGTTCGGCGGGGGGGGCCATGCAGTGGCGGCGGCCGCGATTGTCAAAGGGCAGACGCTCACAGAAGTGAAGGAGCGGCTCGTCCAGTTGTTGACGCAGCGGTATCGGCCGACGCTGTTGGCCAAGGATGTCATGACCAAGCCGGTCAAGACGGTCAGGGGAGACGCCACCGTAACTGAAACGGAACAGCGCATGACCAACTACGGCGTGAATGTTCTGCCGGTGCTGGATGGCAAAGACCGGTATGCCGGGTTGGTCAGCCGAGAGCAAATACAGAAGGCGCTGTTCCATCGATTGGGCAAGCTGACGGCGGCCGACATTCTTCAAGCGGATCAGTTCACGGCTCATCCGGACACCGACTTCCATACGATCGAGCAGGCGATGCTGGAGCGGAATCAGCGATTTGTGCCGATTCTTGAGGGCACGAAAGTGGTCGGGGTCATTACACGTACGGATCTGCTCAGGGCGTGGCATGACGATGTACTGCGCTCCGTAAAGATTCGCCCGAAAGTTACGGACCCGGCCGGCGTGCCAGGGCTGCTGCATCACCGTAATCTCAAACGACACCTTCAAGAAAAGTTGCCGGCGCCCCTCTTCACGCTGCTCAAGGACGCGGGGCAGTTGGCGGATCGGCTGGATTTGCCGCTATATGTGGTGGGCGGCTGCGTGCGGGATCTGTTGCTCGGGATTGAAAACCTCGATCTCGATCTGGTGGTCGAGGGGGATGGAATCGCGTTTGCGCGCAAACTGGCAGCGGAGCAGTCGGCGCGAGTCACGGTGCATGAGCGATTCGGGACCGCAGTCATCGTCCTGTCGAACGGGTTCAAGCTCGATGTGGCCACCGCCAGAACCGAGTACTACGAATATCCGACTGCGCTTCCCACCGTCGAGCAAAGCTCGATCAAGAAAGACCTGTATCGCCGGGATTTTACGATCAACGCGCTGGCAGTTCGTCTAAATGGCCGTGGATTCGGAGAGGTGCTCGATTTCTATGGCGGCCAGCGGGATCTGAAGAATCAGGCCATTCGTGTCCTCCACAGTCTCAGCTTTGTCGAAGATCCCACTCGTGTGTTCCGTGCGGTCCGCTTTGAGACCAGGTTCGGATTCCATCTTGGGAAAGACACGTTGGCGCTGGTGAAGGCCGCCGTCAAGATGGCGCTCTTCCAGAAACTCTCCGGCCACCGGCTCTTGGAAGAATTGAAGGCGCTCTGTTCAGAGCGGGAGCCGAAGTCGGGATTGAAGCGGTTGGCGGAGCTTGATCTGCTGCGATTCATCCATCCGAAGCTCGTCTGGACTCCACGGCTCGAGAAGCTGCTGTTTGCCGTCGAAGAAACGCTCGATTGGTATCGGCTGCTCTATCTGGATCGCAAGCTGGAGGCCTGGCTGGTCTATATGATGGTGATCGCAGCAGTCCTGCCTGACCGTGGCGTGACGGACTTGTTGAAACGGTTTCCCTTCAGTGAACGCGAATCGACGACATTGAAAGCCATGCGGGGAGGGGCCCATCGACTACTGCGACAACTGAGCAAACAGCCGCCCTTGAAACCGTCCGGGGTGTGCCGAATTTTAGAGGGCGTGCAAGATGAAGCGCTGGTGGCCATCATGGCCCAGAGTCCGTCCGAACGGGTGAAGCGGCTAGTGTCGGCGTATCTCACGGCTTGGAGACAGGCTAAGCCCCGGCTCACCGGGAAAGAGCTTCAATCAATGGGCATCAAGCCGGGACCGATCTATGGCAAGGTCCTCGCACAACTTCGTGACGCGCATCTGGATGGGCTGGTCAAGACAGAGACAGAAGAGCGATCGTTCATCGAGAAACTGATCCGCCGTTGACCGTCGAGCTGCGTTTAATTCGACGGGGTAATCGTCAGCGACACTTCGTTCGGCAGCAAGAGTGTGACATTGGCCTGGTTCCCAGCATCCGGCTGAATAATGGCGAACAGCGGGACCGGTTGCGGGACCGTGCTCGGCGGCATCGCCAGGAGCGCCGGAAAATCGATCAACGGCGAGATCGTCGCAAGGCTCGCGAGCCTCAGCCTGAACGCCATCAAGATATCCCGAAGCCGTCCCGTCTGCTCCTCCTGGGAGAGCGATTGATTGGTGACAATCCCGATGTCCCACAGCGGCTTGGTGATAGTGACCGGGAACGTGAGTCCGAGCTCCTTGGCTGTCGGCGTGACATCAATCAAAATCCCCGACTGAATCGCTTCCTGCCGGTCCCTGATGGTCGGGACGCCAGGTCCCGCCGTGGAGTCGGCTGCCGGGTCTTCCTGCTTCGAGTCCATGTCGACGAGAGTCTCGTTCTCAACGCCTGAAACAGCTGGTAACTTCG
>CAZXNN010000064.1:0-12153 GCA_964641915.1 uncultured Nitrospira sp.
CGAGGTCTGCCGCCTGAAGCGCTGCCGCAACCCCATCCCGATGGAGCCCGGGAATATAGAGTACGTCTGGCCGAGTCGAGAGGGCTCGGCGCACTTCTTCGACGTAGCCAGTTTCGTGTGTCGGATGGCCGATCATCACGAACATGGCTCGTGGCGGCAAGTGTTCTAGTGACTTGAGGAGGCCAAGATGGTTCTTGATCCGGTAGAGATTCGCCACATGCACGATGAGAAAACGATCTTCTGCAATCTTGTACTTCTCTCTAAAGTCGAACGCGGGACTGAGTGTAGAGGTACCGTTCGGGATGATCGTGGCAGGCACCCCAGTCTCTCGGCAAAAACGAGAATCGAGGGTGGCATGGCCAAGCGCGATGATGGCCGTCATTTGTTCCATGAGTTGTTTCAAGAGCGAGGCCACGACCGGGCGTTGCTGAATAAAGTCGTACCCCTCCTGATTGATAGTGGGCTGGAACAGGATGCGCCGTGTCTCCAAATCCTGCAGCTCGAGGATGGCATAGAAGAGCGCATTCATAGGGGAGCCGAGTAGGATGCATGCATCGTAGCTGTTAGACGCAATCAAATGCTTCACTTGGAGGGCAGCCGTAGGCATGCCAGTGGTCATGCATTCCGCTGTAGCAACTTCAATAATTCCGATCTCTCGATGGACTAGGTGTTTCCTGTCCTGATGTCGATAGCAGGCCACGTGAACCGTCATGCCAGAGGCAACGAGGCCGATTCCAAGATCTTCCGCCACCGTTTCGACGCCGCCGACCGACGGCCAGAAGTATGGTGTCACGATCAGTACTCGGCGTAGCAACTCAGGGCGGTGCGGTAGCATCTCGGGCTGAGGTTGGTTCAGCTGCCGAGTGGCCGGTATTCCCGCAGAGGAATGGGCCGGCGTCGAGGCGCGATTCCAGCGGACTTGCTCAAATGGGAGCGGTGGATTCTTCAGCGGCTCGGCTGCACGTGTGGGATCGTAAGCCTGGCTTATCGGCGGGGTACTCTTAAACAGGCGCCCGAAGACCTCCAGCTCTTTCAGATTATACAGACGGGCATCTTTTTCTCGATCCGCGACCCGTGGCGCGTCGATGATGCCGTGTGCGGCTCCCAGGAGCGCAAATAGTTGCAGGACGTCGCCCGTCTCGCGAAACTCATTGGCTTTCCGGTGGATATCGGAAGTCAGGAGATTCCATTGCTGGATGTCTTTTTCATACATGGTCTTATAGCGCCGATAGATGGTCTCCGGCGTATACCGTGTCCCGTGGCGACCCAGGGTGTCGGGATGGAGAATCCAGCGAATCCCCTGCTCTCCCATTTGGTCCAGCAGATTCATTTCACTGGCTTTTAAGTCGCGGAACATCAGGCTCTTCATCGATTCGGTCCGATAGATCTTGATCCCTTGGATCGGACATCCACGGTCTTCGTCATAGAGATGGAAACAGATCATGCCGACTTCAGCCGGCGCCTGCGTCATCGCCTGCTCCATCCGGCGGACCGCATCGGGGTTCAGAATCATATCTTCATCGACCTGAATGAAGTATGGGGTCCCGCAACGCCGAATCATCTCCTGGGCGGCGGCGTTGAAGGGGTGGATCTGCTCAATGAGATCCACCCGAAATGGGGTCGAGCTTTGCGCGTCGACAGCTTTCTTGCAATCGGCAAAGACTGGGTCACCGACTGTGAGAATGAAGACAGTCGTCAATGGGAGGTTTTCAATGGGCAATGCCTGCATCGATCAAAGCCTTCCGACTCGCTCTCATTCAACCGCGACTATCACTCTCTTCAAGCATTGTGCCAGCGAGTTGCACCGTTTTGACGCTGAAACCGGTCTGAATGATGAGTTCGGGATGAGGATTGTCGAAGGAACACTAATGAGTGGAAATTCTTGCCTGGTTCGGTGGCAGAAATGACACCTCTGTCGCTATGGCATGCCCGCTAGATGTCACGCCTGCTTGTTCCAAAAAGCGTAGGGCTATGAGGCAGACCTCATGCCGGTGGCCGGGCGTGTGTGTGTCGTAGTCACAAGCTGTGCTCGTAAGAATCGGAGCGCATCGTGGCGTGGGGCAATCCCTTCGAGCGTATGAAATTCTTCCTGTGCAGCGGATAGACGCCCTGCATTGAAATGGATGGTCGCAAGCAAGAGTCGGGGGCTGAAATCGGAGGGATGGCGCTCAAGAAACCCCTTGAGAATGATGGTGATGCCGTCCAGTTTCCCAAGCTTGGAGGCTAGAGTAATGAATGGATCCAGAGCTTCTGTACATCCGGGATCAGCGATCAGAGCTTCTTCATACCACTCATACGCCATATCGGGATTGCTCAACGCAGTGTGGGTTGCGGCTATCTTGAGAATAGCTTGAACTCCTCCCCCATTGCGGACACTTGCCTCAAACAATTCCAAGGCAAGAAGAGGACTTTTGCGCATTTGGGCTAACAGACCCTGGATCAGCCATCCACGCCAGGAAGGACAGGGGTTTGCCTGTAGAATGGCGTGAGCTTGTGCCAAATCATGCCGCTTGATTGCAGCGAGTGCTTCTGTTGCCTGGGCCATATCTTGTTGTTCATCACGAGCAGTGATGCCACGTTCATTCTTCACAGGACTGAAATGCACACGATCCGCAGCGAGTTCGGCCTGAGTCGGGAGCAGAGCAACGCCCTGGTGAATCCTGCCCGCATAGTCGGAGAGCGTGTCCGTTCCATACCCGGGTTCCTTACCGGTGGAAATCCAGTGGAGCACCTGCCGCGCTCGAAGCTCGGCGGTATGATGTCGAGAAAGTGTCCGGCTGGCGTTCTCTGCGACCTGCATGCCGATTTCAGGATGGGCCAAGAGATGTCTAATGCTAGCGGCTACGGCAGCTGGCTCATTCTCACAGAGGAGGATGTCGTGATTGCTGGCGAAGAGCGCGTGGTTTCTGGTCTGATGGGCATAGTCGGTCGAGATGATCGGGCGACCTGCCGCCATCGCTTCGTAGACTCGTCCGGAATACGATTGAAACACGCTGGGCAAACTGACGTGAATGCTCCATTGCCGTATATTCTCCAGCCAGTGCGCATGCAATCGCTCGCGAAGCTGTCGATAGTGAGCTGTGTGCTCATGCAGGGCTTGAATGTCCGGTGTATATCCTTCGGCCAATCGTCGCTCTATTCCGAGCATGAGCTCGTTAAACATCCGCGGCAGATCGGTAAAGTCCTCCAATGCACCGGTAGGTCGGGTGAGGAGCGAGGTGAGTTCCGGATCCTGAAAATATCGAAATCGGGATGCATGCGGATATCCATAGAAGACAGCGGCCTGGTGTTTCGCAGGGCCCGTCGGGGGAGTAATCCAACGTGATGGGACTGCCGTTGGCCACCAGAGGGCATTGGCCCAGCCGCGATCGTTCAAGACACGTTCATCACGCTCATCGCCCACTAATAGATGGGTAACCGCCCCCAACTGTCTTTTGAACATGGTCAGGATGCCAGGCCGAGAAACACGGCGCTGTTCGTGAGTCAGAGCCATCGATTCCGTCAGGAGCCCCACACGAACAGGAGCCACGGCCGTTAACCATTCGAGGAACTCAGGCGAATACTGACAGTAGTGAACCCAGAACCACACCTGATCGAAGGTGCGGCCGCCGCACAGCTCTCGGATATGCCGGAGCCAGGAGGCCGGCGCGAAATCGGGAATGGAATCGCGCACGGGAATGACGGTGCACTGTGCTCCGGTGGATTCTAATCCTTCCACAACTCCGAAGTTATTGAAGTAGCACCAGCCTTTGGCTTCCGACCAAGGGGCATTGTCCGGCATAAGGAAGAGAATCCGTAGCGGTGTGTCATGGGGATGGGTGAGGAGGTCCTTGCCGGTCGAAGGACGGTGGCGGTTGGACTCCTCAGCCCAAGTGCGGCTCCCCTCACGGATTCCCGGGACCACGGACCTGGGAACGACTGTTTGATGGGCGAGTGACTGGCGTGACACCGCCATTCCCGGTTGATGCATCGTCTTTGCTGACGACGGAGTCTCTCCATAGTCCGGCTGCTCACCGGTGTCAAGCCACCGCAAGGTCTGGGCAAGCCGCCGCTCGGCAGTGTGATATGTGCGAAGCTTCTGCTGTGCATTGCGTGCGAACTCCGCTGCGCCAGCAGGATCTTGTACGATTCGGTCGATGTGCCTGGCCAATGTCTCAGGATCGTTCGGTTCGAACAAAAGAAGATCTCGGCCGTCTTCGAAGAGTGCCAGGTTGCGGGGATGGTGAGGCACCTTCCAGGACAGAATCGGGCGGCCGGCGGCGATGCCTTCGAACACGCGCCCACCGTAAAATTTTGCCAGGCTCGGGAGATTGACGATCGCAGGCCACCGCGATAATCCACCCATCCATTCGCCGAACTCCTTTTCGCGGACTGACCGTAGTGTGTCGACGTATTCCTGCATGACCGGAGCCGTAACGGCGCCGTCCTGCTTGAGGATCTGGACTCCGATCTGTTGGAGTTGATCGAATAATTGCTGATGCAGTGTAGGAGGATTGGCCGTTTTGGCATAGTGCAGACGCGAGGCGAGCGCCTGGTGGGACACCCAATGTTGGCGAGGGCCATACGGGGTTCCATGAAATACAGCTTGTGTTTCGACTGGAGCGCCTTGGGGCGATGAAATAAATCGTTCTGGCACCATCGGCGGCCACCAGAGAGCATGGGCCTGGGAGCGTTGCTGTAATTCCTCAGCATCGCGTTCATCGGGAGCGAGTACGTGAGTCATGGAGCGCATCTGCTGCTCAACCAGCGCATGCCGCTCCTGAAGATGCGGCGCCCACCGATAGTCATCCGAGTCATAGCGCAGCGATTCCATCAGAATACCGACTCGGATCGGAGCCAACCCTGTAATCCATTCAAGTGTGCCCGGGTCGAGCGGAGTATGGACCAGCCAAACCCATACTTGATCAAACGTTCTCTTTCCGAGGAAACGGCGGGCATGCGAGACCCAGGAATGCGGTGAAGCACAGGATAGATCGGCAAGAACGGGGATGGTGAGGCACTCGATTCCTGACGCAGTCAACCCTTCCTGAACAGCAAAGTTTGCCGAGTAGGTCCAGGGTCTGGCTGTTGCCCACGTGGGAAACTCTAACTGGAGCAGAAGCGCGGTCTTCCGCTTGTCGATGATCATGCTAATGGCATCCTGTCCGGCTATCCATTGGGATGATGAGGGTCACCAAAATGGCCGGCCGGCGCCGCGCTGGGTTGCGCCACAGATTCTATTTGTATGAGCGGTATCTGAGACCCAGCTTGTCCTCCACCCATGGAAGATGGGGTCGCCATCGCCAGATCAGGTCCTTGAACACTTCCGAACCCTCCGTCTCCAAGACTGACGAGTTGCTCTCCGGCTGCATTCATTTTGTTTGCGAACAGTTTTCCCCAAAGCAAGCGGGCAACTCTGAAGAGCATCAGCGTGCCGCCGATAAGTCCGTGTTTCTGTAGCATCGGGATCCAGCGCCATGGAGCGGAGTAGATACTGACAAATCCTTCGTTTTGGAGGTCGATCAGATCTCTGGGAGTGAGATCGCCGACAGTGGTGACGGCCGATCCGTATCGGCGATATTCGGAAAAATCCTCGGTCATGAGTTTCACACCCTTATCGCCGCGCACCGCGAGTTCATGAAACTCCGTTCCCGGATAGGGAACGGCAATGGCGAAATTCGCTTGTTTGACTTCACGGGCATTGCGCAAGAACGTCAATGTCGCTCTGACGGTTTCGCGGGTTTCACCGGGCAACCCGATCATCACGGAATTGAGAGCTTCGACTCCGTACTTATTACAAATCCCGTTGGCTTTGACGTAATGCTCCAACGGCACTTGTTTCTTCATAGTCTTGCGAATCTCAGGGTCAACGGTCTCCAAGCCAAATGACAGGCGAATCAGACCGCTTTTCACCAGGCGCGCAATGATCTCATCCTCGACGAGGTTCGCTCTGGTGCTTCCTTCGAAGGTGATGTCCAATTTCTCCTGGGTGATGAGTTTGGCGATTTCCAGAATATGTTCTTTCCACAGGGTCATCACATCATCGACGATATAGAAATGCCGAGTGCCGAATTGCTCCACGACGCGCTTCATTTCATTGACCACGGATCGTGGCGACCGCACGCGCATTTCTGTGGTCTTGAGTGCTTCCGAGGCGCAGAAAATACATTTCCAGGGGCACCCGCGCATGGTCTGAATCGACGTAAAAGGGAGACGGCCACGCAGGGTTCCAAGCTTATAGCGGGACATGTCGAGCAGATGTCGTGACGGCGCCGGCAGCGCGTCTAAGTCCGTAATGTCGGCAGGCTGGCCTGTGGATACCGGATGGCCGTCTCGCCGAAAAATAATGCCGGCCACGCTGGAGACATCGCCGCTTTCTTGCAAGGTATTGAGAAAACGGGGCCAGGATTCCTCGGCCTCTCCGATGAAGGCATAGTCGAACGCCGACAGCAACGCTTTCTCTTTCATGATCGTGATATGAGGGCCACCGACGACAATCGGAATGGTTGGGGCAATTCGCTTGATGCCCTCCGCGACTGTCTTACTGATGTGGAAAAAAGGGCTGGTGGCAGTGAAGCCGATTACATCAGGCTTCATTGCCACCGCACGTTGGACCATGACGTCGAGCGGAATCTGTTCCGCCTCTCCATCCAGAATCGTCACGGTATGGCCATGCTGCTCGGCGATTGCTGCCAGCAGTGCCAGATTCAACGGCGGCCAGGTAGAATTGCGTCTGGCAAAATGGCCGAAGAGACCATAGGACCCGGTCCATGAAGGATAGAGAAGCAAGACGTTCATGATTGACCTCTGGTGATGGGTGCAATATCGAGTGTCATGGCAGTAGCCTTGTGCATGAGCGGAGACGCTGCCGCAGTGTGATCGGGTGTATGTCGTGAGAGGCGTTGGCGGGCCATGGCCCGAATGTGCGCGACGGTATCGTCGCCAAATTTCTCTCTCATCATGCTGAGATAGGCTGGAGCACTGAAGTATTGCTGAAAGGCTTGATCACGGAAGGCTAAGACTTCGCTGGCCTTGAGATATCGAGTGGGTAACGGGGTTGAGTCGACGGAATGCTGTGAATAGCCTGACCAACTGGCGGGCAGTGGCCATTGTTGTTCGAGCGCCTGTGTGTAGAGGGCCGAACCAGGATAGGCCATCGTGCAGTAGAAGTTGGCATATTCAGCGTTCAGACTGAGGGCCAGTGCTAACGTCTCCTGCATGCTGGCCTTATCATCCTCAGGAAGGCCAAAGATGTAATTGGCAACGACGGACGCTCCCGCGGAGCGGACCCTGGCGATCGACTGAAAGATATCATCCTGCTCGAACCCTTTGTCGACGTTATCACGCACGCGCGCGCTGGCGGCCTCAATCCCGAAGGCGAACCATGTAAATCCGGCCTGGCGCATCAGTTCGGCCATGCCTTCGCCTACCGTATCGACTCTGGCATAGGCCCAGATATTTAAATCGTAGCGGCGCTCGATCAATCCGTGGCAGATAGCAGAAACATGTTTGCGGTTAAGCACAAACATCTCGTCGGCGAACTTGATGTTTCGTATGCCGTAGCGTGTCACCAGGAGATCGATTTCCTTTAAGACAGCGTCAGGACTCCAGTATCGGTAGCTATTCAGACTCTCCTTGTAATTCAGCGCGCTTTCGCCACGCTTGAAGGGCGCCTGAATGCAGCAGAAGGAACAATGGAATGGGCATCCCAGCGTGGTATAGAGTGCCGCATAGGGCTGGCGGGCATGCACGTCGCCAAAACAGTGCCAATTGTGTGCGCGATAGCGCTCCATAGGCAGCAGATCCCATGATTGGCCTGGCATCTCGTCGTTCAGTGCCTGCACCAATGGCGCGGCCGGTGTTCGGACAATTCCATCCCCCTCGCGATACCAGAGATCGCGAACTTTCCGAAGGTCGGGTTGCGAGGAATCGGTAAATGCTTCCAAGAGGTCTGCGACGGTTGCCGGCCCCTCCCCTCCGCACACATAGTCGGCATGTTCCTCCAACAATGTGCGTTCAGGCAATGCCGCGACATGACCACCAAGCAAGAGCACTCGGAGCCACGGGGATTCTTCTTTAATCGCTGTGCAAATTGCGCCTGCGGCCGGCATCACCTGGGTTGACGCAGACGGATTGTGCCCATAGACCACAACCGCGACGAGTGTCGGCCGCATCTCGGTGACGCGCCTGGCGACTGCATCAGGAGTAAGTTGCTCGGCATTGGCTTCCAGAATGGCGACCGTGAACCCATGTGTTCGGACGTAGGAAGCGATGAGGCCGGCCCAGACGGGCGGTTCGATCGCAGCGTACTCTTGCCCGAGGCCTTGATAGACTTGGGTGCGATTGCCGGGATTCACAATCACAAGATCCAGCACGTCGTGGCGGCGCATTTTAGAAAGGCCCTTTGAATCGTTCTTCATAGCTGTAAAAGAATTCACCGTTCAGATCGATCTGAGGAAGATCCAACATGCGCTCGACCGTTCGAATGATGTGAACCGCCGACGGATAAAATAAATTCTCCAGCGGGCGCGTGGTCGGACAGGGTACGGGGGCAAACCCAATACGCTCGACCGGTTTGCGTAGCGTTGAGAAGCATCGATGACCGAGGCGTGCAGCCAATTCGGCGGAGAATCCTGCATACAGCCAATCATAATCGGCCACGATACAGTGTCCCGTTCGTTCAATGGAGGCCACCACCTCCGATTCATCTAGTGGGGCCACGGTACGCATGTCTATGATGTCGAGCTCGATGCCATGCTGGGCCAATACCTCGGCGGCTTTCATCGCTTCAATCGTCATCCACGATGTACAGGCGACGGTCACGGCTGATCCACGCCTGACAACGACTGGTCCTGCCAGCGGCGGGAGACAGTTCTCGTCCACGCCACCTTTGATGTCATACAGCCATCGATGTTCGAGAAGTATGACCGGATTGTTATCCCGAATGGCTGCGCGAAGCATGCTGTAGGCATCTTGCGGAGATGTCGGCAGGGCGACTTTGATACCTGGGAAATGACCGAACACCCCATGCAGCGATTTGCTGTGTTGCGCGCCCTGGCCCCACCCGCGCCCGATCACCGCTCGGATCACAAGAGGCAATTGCAGGGATCCCCCGCTCATATATCGGAGTGACGACATGACGTTGGCGATCTGGTTCATGCCTAGAAGCAGGAAATCTGCTCGAATGTGCACGTGCACCGGACGCAAGCCGGATAGGGCTGCTCCGATTGCCACACCGGTCATGGCATCTTCCGAGAGCGGAGTGCCGAAACAGCGATCGGGACCGAACTTTTCAACCAGTCCCTTCGTGCTGCCAAAGATCCGTTTGTGATCAGGCACATCGAGCCCGAACACAAAGACGCTGGGATCGGCATCCATTTCTTTCGTGGCGGCGAAAGCCAGCGCATCGCGATAGGTCATCGTGGTGGTCATATCAACAGATCCTCATATAACGCATCGGCTGTCGGAAGGCTGGCTTGGCGAGCGAGGTCTAAACTCTGCGCGATCTGCGACTCGATACTAGATCGAATGTCATCCAGTTCGGATGGCAAGCAGCCATGATTCAGCAAGTATGAGGTAAACCGAGCCACAGGGTCTTGAGCCTCTAGTTCTTCGGGAGAGGGGCGGTGGCGGTATCCTGCGGAATAGTCTTCGCTGATGCCGACATGCTCAAGAAAGCGGAGATAGGAGAGATGCAGAAATCCTGGTTGCTTGCTCTCAGCCATCTCGGCTCGCAATCGTCTGGTCGCCTGAATGACAGCCGGCAGATCGCTGCCGTCTGCCGCAGCCGTCTTGCAGCGGAAGCTACGAACGGTGTTCACCAGCGAGGAATACCCCCTACGATCGGAAGCCTGGCTATGAATGGCCAACCCGTTGTCCTCGCAGACAAAGAGAATATTGAGCCCACGGAGACATGCGAAATTGAGGCTTTCCCAGAACACTCCCTCTTCAGTTGCCCCATCTCCGAAAAAGACCGCCACAGATGTTTGTTCTCTCCGGTAGGCATGAGCGAGACCTGCGCCAACAGCCAGCGGAATCGTAGTCGCCACCACGGCCGATGTCGCGAGAAGCCCACGGTCTGGCGCACACAAATGCATGGAGCCGGCTTTTCCACGTCCCAGGCCAGAAGCCTTTCCAAAGAGCTCAGCAAAGAATTTGTCGGTCTCCTGCGTCAGGGCTAAGTACAAGGCGTGGTTCCGATACGTCCCAAAGGTGACGATGTTGTCCGGCATGCCATGGCATACGCCCACCGGAATGGCTTCCTGCCCGATCCCCAGATGCACCGGAGTCTTCATGTTGTTCTCGGGGTACGAAGTCCGGATAGCTTCTTCGGCGAGCCGAACCAGAAGCAGTTTTCGGTAGAGTGCAAGCCCCTCGACCTTTGTTAGCATGAGGCAGTCCTTTCGGCGGATGGCGCGCTTGGGGTCGTCATGTATCTGCGGAACGCTTCGAGTCGAGTGGGTGTACCGATGTCATGCAACAGCGCATCGCTAATGTAGGCAAACATGCCGCGGCCGACATGGGCCGGGAAGATGTCAGTTTCAAGTGATACAGGAGTACTGTCAGGAATGTGCTCGAGGAAGGAGGCGTCCAGTGCATAGATGCCTGCGCTGAGATAGGCCTCTTCCGACTTTTCATGGAAAGACGTGATGCGATATTGGGCATCGATTGCGATGCCACCGCCATCCTTTCTGCCGTCCGTCTGCACGACGGCCAGTGTCACGGCCGCATGGCGGCGATGGTGCTCCATGAGAAATTGGGAGAGAGCGACAAAGCAGATGGAGTCGCCATTCATGACGACAATCGTTGGCGTGCGTACCAGATCTCGACATGCCCGCAATGCGCCTGCTGTTCCCTTTGACTGCTCTTCGTGTGAGATCACGGCCTCGATATCGTTGCGTTGTTCTAGATGCTGCGCGATCCAGCTGCCATGATGGCCCGTGCAAAAAATGATCCGGCGAGCCCCCTGCGATACGACTTGGTCAACTACCAAATCGAGAAATGGCCGGCCATTGATCAGAGCCATAGGCTTGGGCCGGTCCTTGAGTATCGGTTGAAGCCTGGTCCCCATGCCTCCGCAGAGAATGACCACATCGCACAGTGGCTGGCTCATCAGGCGGCATCCTTTTTCCAAGTCTGAACCGTGTGCTCTTCAAGTTCCGCAGATGTCGGCAGGTCATTCCAGAGGGGTGCCCGTCTGACAGGCTCCTCTTGTTGGAAGAATACGATCTGGCTTCCCGACCCTTCGAATTGAAACGGCACCTGAAGAAGGCCAGGCAAGGCGGCGTTGATCTTGGCGTGGAGTTCGGGCTTGGCGTAGATCAGCATGAACCCTCCTCCGCCCGCACCAAGGAGTTTTCCGCCGAGTGCACCGGCGTTGCGCGCCGCGTCATAAATCTGATCGATGAGAGGCGTGGTGATCTTACTGGTCAGTCCCCGCTTGACCATCCAGGCTTCATGCAACAGCTCTCCGAAGTCCGAAAGATCATGTCCGCCGGTGAGAATCGAGATCCCTTCTTGTACCATCTGCAACATGGCGAACAGTTCGACCCGTCGTTGTTTGGTTTTTTCTATCTGTTCCTTGGCAATTTCCGATGCCGTTCGCGAGAAGCCCGTGAAATAGAGCAACAGATGATCTTGAAAGGCTCTGAGCCGTTCAGGTCTCATGATCAGCGGGGTGTATCCAATCTCTCCAGAAGGAGCAAATGTCAGCCGGCATAACCCTCCATGTGCCGCCAGAACCTGGTCTTGGCAGCCCACAGACTCTTGCACGATCCGTTGTTCGACATGAATTGCAGCGTGCGCAAGCTCAGACTTTGTCGGCATGCGATGTTGCATCGCATAGAGAGCGTGCAACAATCCGACAGTGAATGCGGAGCTCGATCCCAGCCCTGTGCGTGCCGGCAGATCGGCATCGTGGTGAATTTCCAGCCCCTCCGTCATCTGCATGTATTGCAACACTCCCTTCACAGCAGGATGTTCGATGTCGGTATTATTCTTGGCGTGTTCGATTCGCGAGTAGGCAATCCGTGTCTTATGTTCAAAGAATGGAGGCAGATGCCGGCAGCTGATATAGCAATATTTGTCGATCGTGGTGGCGAGGACGGCGCCGCCGTGCTCTTTGAACCACACGGGGTAATCGGTTCCACCTCCGAAGAAGGAGATGCGAAAGGG
>CAZXNN010000065.1:0-12095 GCA_964641915.1 uncultured Nitrospira sp.
GGATGTGGTACCTGAACAGCTACCAATCCTATTTGTTCAATCGCATCCTGGGCCGACGCATCGATCGGATCGATCGAGTATTCGTCGGCGATTGGGCGATCAAGTCGCAGAACGGCGCCTGCTTTTTAGTCGAGGATGCGGAGAAAGAGCAGATTCGCGCCGACTGTTTCGAGATCAGTCCGACAGGCATCTTATTCGGCTCACGCGTGTCCTGGGCCGAAGGTGAGCCCGGGGTGATCGAACAAGCGGTCGTGGCTGAGGCAGGCACGACGCAGGAGGCGTTGGTTGCGGCAGCCAAAGACTGTGGTTTTCGCGGTGAGCGGCGGGCCCTGCGCGTTCCGCTGGCTGAATTGGAGTGGGCGCTCGACGGGACGGCTCTCACTCTCACGTTTGCGCTACCCCCCGGTGCTTACGCGACGAGTGTGTTGCGGGAGGTCATGAAGCCGACCGCCGGCCTTTGAGCGACCCAGGTCGATCCTTCCTTGAACCTTTCCGGCTCTCCTGCCGATTCCGGTCTGGGGGGTGGTAGAATCAGGACATAGCAGCGGGGAGCGTTGGATGATGACGGTTCAAGAGACGATCGTCCTGCGTGGCCACATTATCGATTCACTGATCCTGGCGAAGGTTCTGGATCTGATTCTGATGATGGGGGGCTCGTTTGATCTCGATCAGGTCGAGATCGGCCGCACCCGGGAGGACCAGTCCCATGCGCGGATTATCGTACGGGCGCCGACGCTTGCCACGCTGAACCATATCCTGCGCGCGATTCAACCGCACGGCGCCGTGGTCGAGCGCGACTCCGACTGTATCCTGCAGCCGGCCCCCGCCGACGGCATATTCCCCGACGAATTTTATTCCACCACCCATTTGCCGACCGAAGTGCGCCTGAACGGGACATGGCTCGAGGTCCAACGGGTCGAGATGGACCTGGGCATTGTGGTGGATCAGCAGCGTATGACTGTCCGGACTGTGCCGATGGCCGATGTCCGCAAGGGAAACCTGGTCGTCACCGGGCAGGCCGGCGTGCGCGTCATTCCGATGCAGCGGCCTCGCGAGCGCGATGTCTTTGCCTTCATGGAGTCCACGGTCTCTCCCGAACGTCCGCATAGCCACGTTATTGCCGATGTAGCCCGGCGGATGCAGCTGATTCGTGATGAGCGGCGAGCGGGAAGCGGGCAGGCCAAGGTCCTGCTGGCCGGAGGGCCCGCGATCATTCATGCCGGCGGGCGGGATGCGCTGACCTGGTTGATCGAGGAAGGATTCATCCACGTGTTGTTCTGCGGCAATGCCTTGGCGGCGCACGATATGGAAGCCGATCTCTACGGAACCTCGTTAGGCTACGCGTTGACAGTCGGGCATGCGGTTCCGCACGGGCATGCGCATCATCTGCGAACCATCAACCGGATTCGAGCGATCGGCAGCATTCGGGGCGCTGTCGAATCCGGCGTGATCAAGCGCGGGATCATGGCGGCCTGCATCAAGGCCGGGGTTCACGTGGTGATGGCCGGCACGATCAGAGACGATGGCCCATTGCCCGGTGCCATCACCGATTCCATGCAAGCGCAAGCGGCCATGCGGGAGGCGATTCCGGGAGTCGGGCTGGCGCTCTTGGTCGCCTCCACGCTGCATGCAGTGGCTACCGGTAATCTGCTGTCAGCCGCCGCGCCGACCGTCTGTGTCGACATCAATGCGTCGGTTCCCACGAAGCTGGCCGATCGGGGCGGTTTTCAGGCCGTCGGTCTGGTGATGGATGCGGCCTCTTTTCTCAACGAACTGGCCAGGCAGCTCGGGAGGTCCATGTGAGCCGGCTGTTGGTCTGTCCTCCGGACTATTTCGACATCGAGTATGAGATCAATCCCTGGATGCGGCGTTCAAACCGGGTCGATCATGTCAGTGCCGTCAGGCAGTGGCAGGGTCTCATGCATGTGCTTGAGCGGGAGGTTGGAGCAGTACTGGAGCGGATGCGCCCGGTGCCGGGGTTGCCGGATTTGGTGTTTACCGCCAATGCCGGGGTGGTCGTCGGCCGGCGGGCGGTCGTCAGCCGGTTTCGCTATCCCGAACGCCAACGGGAGGAAGCCTATTTTGAGGATTGGTTTCGCAGCGCCGGCTATGATGTGGTGATATTGGAGCCCGAGCTCTTCTTCGAAGGCGCCGGAGACTTATTGGGGTTTTCCGATTGCTGGTTTGGAGGCTATCGCCAGCGATCGGATATACGGGTGTTCCCGCTGCTTAGTGACGTATTCACGCGTGAGATTATTCCCCTCGAACTTGTCGATGGCCGCTTTTACCATCTCGATACATGCTTCTGTCCCCTTTCCGGTGGCGAGCTGCTCTATTTCCCGGCTGCGTTCGATACGGAAGGGCAGGAGGTCATCACGGAGCGGGTGCCAAAAAGATCTCGTCTCGTTGTCCCTGAAAGCGAAGCGTTGAGATTTGCGTGCAATGCGGTGTGCGCGGGGAAACATGTGGTGCTTCCAGCCGGATGTCCCAAGACGGAGCGGCAGCTCCAGTCCCGTGGATATCGAACGCACTCTCTGCCGCTGGACGAATTTATGAAGTCCGGCGGGTCGGCGAAATGTTTGACGCTCGCACTGGATTGAGCTTAGGCAGCTCCTGAAAATGATCTCCAGCGTCGTTCTCGGTTCGCCACAATCCTCAACGTACCACAGAGGGTAGCCTCCGGTTGGTGTCTCGCCTGCGGCCTTGCTGGCGACCATTTTGAGTAGCTGCAACGCGGGCGGGTCAGCGTTTTCTGAAAAAGAAGGCGGCGTAGAGGCCCGCAATCGTCACGGTGGTCAGCTCGATAGTGAGCAACATGCGGCTGATAATTGCCTCTGGGGTGGGCGGGGAGAGGACGCTGTGAAAACCGAGGAATTCAGGAGGCTGACTCGGCGGGGTTTCCCAGGGAGGGAGCAACACGGCGACGATCAATGTGCCGACCATGCCATAGAGGACATTCAGGTTCAATTGCTCCGGTGTTGTCGGCGAAGGGGTCGGTGCCTGGGACTGGGCCGGCGAGGATGATGCGGTCACCGCGAGCCGTTGTCCGCACCGGGTACAGAAGCGATTGATCTCCGGCAGTGACTGGTGACAACTTGGACAGGTCTGCATACCCTGCATACTAGGCGAATCGGAGTTCTGCGTAAACCCGCGCGGCAAAGTATTTACGGGAGTAGGAAATAGTACCAGATGTGTGTGCCGAAGGTATGTGCCGCGCTGCCGGTTCATGGCAGCGCGGCGACGGCCTAGAAGTGGTAGTTCAGTCCGAATGCGATGAAATGCGGATGGTAATCCGCCTTGAATCCGAATCCGCCGGTGCTATTTCCATCAAAGTTAAAACTGGCCCGACTATGTTTCCACTCGCCGAATGCACTGAGATGCCGGGTAATATAGTATTCAAGGCCGGCTTTTGTGTTGAATCCGATGCTCGTTGAACTCTGAGAGCCTTCGAAGCCCGTTGCCGTTGTTTTGACGTTGGCCATAAAGACGCCCATCCCGATGCCGAGATAGGGTTGCAATCTGGTCTTATGGTAGCGAAACATGAGATTGATGGGAACAAACGCGCGAACTCGAAAATAGTCTCCGGAAAGCGTGCCTTCCACGGTCCCTCCCGCGACTGGGCCAAAATCTTTGAGGGTGGCGCCGTTGGGGATTGTGATTCGAGTGTTCTGCTGTTTGATATGCGGACTGGTCTGGAAAAACTCCGCTTCGATACCAAACCAGCGAGCCCTCGGGAAATAGTAGCCCGCCTTTACCCCGAGGAGAGCCGAACTCGCTAGGTCCCGGTCGGTCATGGATCCTGCCGGCGAGAAGTCTGTCAGCTCAACACCCTTCAGCGTGTTGCCTGCGAGTGTGGTTCCTATCTGTCCCCCGATGTAGGCTTCGGGATACGCGTAGGGCGTGGCGATAAGAAAGGACAAGAGGCCCGCCAAGAGGGCTCCTTCCCAGGTATGTTTCGTATACATTCGTTGCGTCATGGGCTTCCTCCGGCTACGTCTGCTTGTGTTCTATCCTATGTCTCTAGGGGTCTCCCGCGAAGGGATTTCTCGAAATCATTCATGGATAGAGCAAGGCATATGCCATCGTCTCTCTGAGGCCTAACGCGTCCAGCGCTCCCGGCTTGACAGATCTGGGCCCGCCGTTCCGTTCGTTGACTCCTAGCCAGGGGCTTCCTATAATCCGCGCCGTTTGGTTGAGCGGGCCGCCGCGGCTTCCATTTTCACTATAGGATCGATCCGGAATGCAGGAGATCAGATCACTCGGAGTCATTGGAGCCGGTGCGTGGGGGACCGCTCTGGCCAAACATCTGGCTGAGAAGGGGCTGGAGATCCGCCTCTGGGCCTATGAACGTGAGGTGGTTGATTCCATCAATGCGACACAGGAGAATCGAGTCTTTCTACCCGGTATTCCGCTTCCCCGGACGCTGACTGCGACTACGTCTTTGGCCGAGACGATCGCGCAGCGTGACGGCATTTTGTTTGTGGTCCCGTCCCATGTGACGAGACAGGTCCTGCGCAATCTGGCGTCCTGCCTGTCGCGTCCGATTCCGCTCATCAGTGCGACCAAAGGAGTGGAGGAAGACAGCTCCAAGCTGATGACGCAGATTATGGATGAGGTACTCCCGGAATCCATGGAGCAATATCTGATGGCGCTCTCCGGGCCGAGCTTCGCGAGTGAACTCAGCGCCGGGAAACCGACGGCAGTCTGTCTGGCCGGGCGGGACGCGCAGCTCGTGGCACGGTTTCAGACGGCTTTGATGACACCGGCCTTGCGGGTCTATGCCGATACCGATCTTATCGGATTGCAACTCGGCGGGGCGCTGAAGAATGTCATGGCGCTGGCCGCCGGAGTGGTCGACGGGTTGGATCTGGGTCACAATGCGCGCGCGGCTCTGATTACCCGCGGGCTTGCGGAGATCGTGCGGTTGGGCGTGGCCATGGGGGCAGATCCGCGGACATTATATGGACTCTCCGGTGTCGGCGATCTGGTATTGACCTGCACCGGTTCGCTCAGCCGGAACCATACGGTTGGGGTGCGATTGGGACAGGGCGAATCCCTCGATGCTATTTTGGGTGGGATGCAGGCCGTGGCGGAAGGGGTCCGCACGGCTCGGGCGGCGCTGGGTCTCGCGCGACGGCATCAGGTCGACATGCCGATCACGCAGGAGATCAATGCTGTGCTGTTCGAAGGAAAGTCCTGCCGGAAGGCGGTGAGTGATCTGATGGAGCGGGATGCGAAGCCGGAAAAGGGACGGATATGAGTCCGGAGGGGATTGAGCAGCTGTTAACGGATGTACGAACCGGTCGGGTGACCGTCGCCCGGGCGGTCCAGCGGTTGCGCAGCCTGCCGTTCGAAAATCTTGGCTTTGCCTCGCTGGATCATCATCGGTCGCTCCGTCAGGGCTTTCCTGAAGTGCTGTTGTGCGAAGGCAAGACGGCGAAGCAGTCGGTCGCCATTGCCCGCGCGCTGATCAAGAAGGGCGGGCCGTTTTTGGCAACCCGTGCCGAACCACCCGTTGCTAAGGCCATCCTGAAGCTCGATCGCCGGGCCTGCTATCATGTCGATGCGCGTATTGTGGCGATTGACAGCAAGCCTGCCCGTCGTGTCGGACATATTCTGGTCCTGACCGCCGGGACAGCCGATGTGCCGGTGGCAGAAGAAGCGCGAGTGACGGCGGAGGTGATGGGCAGTCATGTCGAAACGCTGTACGACGTAGGCGTCGCGGGGCTGCATCGATTGTTAGGCCGGAAGGATCGGCTCTTTGAAGCGCGCGTGGCAATCGTGGTGGCTGGGATGGATGGCGTGTTGCCAAGCGTGGTCGGAGGATTGGTCGACTGTCCTGTCGTGGCGGTGCCGACGAGCCGGGGATACGGCGCAAGCTTCGGTGGCCTGGCCGCGTTGCTCACGATGCTGAATTCCTGCGCGGCCGGTGTCGGAGTCATGAATATCGATAACGGATTCGGGGCGGGGTGTCTCGCCCATCGCATCAATCTGATGGGCAACTCCCCTCGTCTGCCGGCAGCTACTTGACGGTCAGTTCTCCGCGTTTAGGCCAGGCCACCATCATGGTGCGCAGCCCTTTCTCACCGTTCGCCAGCAACTTAATGCGGACTTCGTACGCATAGGCCCCCGGGCCAGCCAGTTGCTTCCGATGATCTTTCCCGTCCCAGGACAGGCGAATCGGGAGCGTCGTTCGTGCTTCGCCGGGCTTGGTTGATTGCGGCTGAAGTGCCTGGCGATGTGTGAGAAAGCGCAACGATGTTTTCGAGGGGGAACTGATCAGGGAGGAAACTTCAAGGACGGTCGCGCCGTTCAGCTCTTTCGGGAGCTGGACGTTCACGGAGAATTCCAAGGGCCCGTTGCCTGCCTCATAGGGCGTCGGCGCGATGCGTAAGTCCAGAATTTTGAGTTCCGGTTCCGGGCGCGGGACACGCGGAGGTTTTGTTTTGGCAAAGCCGTCGGCAGGAGCGATCGCCATAAGGCCGATCAGGCATACTATCAGGAGAGAGATTGGGGTCGAGCGGCTCGCACGTGCGATCAAAGAGGTCCGTGCGGCTGAGAAAGCGAACTCGAAGAATGTGTGCGTCATGTACGGGGGATAACATAGCCTCCATAGGGTGTCAATGAAAGAGCAGAAGCGATTGCCGTTGTGCGGCGCCTTGGGTAAGATGAGCGGCCTGTTACGACGTGTCGATTAAGGAGTGCAAGTGGGACGACGGTTGCATTTCGATTGTTTCTCGGGCGTGAGCGGCGACATGGTGCTCGGCGCCCTGGTAGATGTCGGGCTCCCGCTGGCCACGCTGCGCATCGAACTCAAACGACTCAAGTTGACCGGATATCGTCTTGAACAGCGGCAAGTGCATCGTGGCGCATTGCATGCGACCAAGATCTCGGTTGCGATTCAACGCGGATTCGATCGTCCTCTCACGCTCTCCCGCATTCAAAAGATTCTAGCGGACAGCAAATTGCCGGCGGTCGTGAAAAAACAGAGCCGGACCGTGTTCGATCATCTCGCAGAGGCCGAAGGGCTGGCCCATCGAGTCGCAAAGCGCGATGTCCATTTTCATGAAGTCGGCGTCATCGATTCGTTTATCGATGTTGTCGGGGCGGTGTTGGGTTGTCATCTGCTGGAGGTGACGAAGGTCACATCCTCTCCGGTGAATGTGGGGGCCGGGACGATTCGAACCGCTCATGGTTTGCTCCCGGTTCCTGGACCGGCAGTCGCCGCGCTTGCGAAGGGCATTCCCATCTATTCTGAAGGGCCGCGCTGTGAGCTGGCGACGCCGACCGGGATGGCCCTGCTGCGTACGTTGGCGGCTTCGTTCGGGTCGATGCCTGTGCTCGAGTCCGCACAAGTCGGGTATGGCGCCGGAGACGCTGATCCTGAGGGGTGGCCTAATGCGCTCCGGGTCTTTCTGGCCGATGAGACCGCGTCAAGCGGGCGGCCGACCGATCGAGTAGTGCAGATCGAAACGAATCTCGACGATCTCAATCCCCAAGCCTACGAACATGTGATGGCGCAGTTGTTTGCCGTCGGAGCGCTCGATGTGGCCTTGATCCCTGTCATTATGAAACGCAGCCGGCCCGGCGTCATCCTGAGTTGTCTCGCGCCGCGCGAACATACCGATGCGGTGATGGAAGTGGTGTTGCAGGAAACCACGGCGCTGGGTGTCCGGATTCAGGAACTTGACCGGCAGGTGCTCCCGCGGCGGTTTGTGACGATCAAAGTAGCAGGCGGATCGGTGCGGATGAAAATCGGTGAGGTCGGAGCCGGGTGGGAAAAAGCGGCGCCGGAATATGTCGATTGCCAGAAGCTTGCGGTTCGGACCGGACGCCCGTTGAAAGATGTCATGGATGAGGCGCGCGTGGCGTACTCTCGGGTAGCGCCGAGGAAGGGAAAGAAGGGGGCACGTTCGTGACCCTGCTCTTCTACTCGGCGCTGTTTCTTGTGTCGGTGGCTGTCACATTGGGTGGATGCGGCTTATTCACCAATGCCATCGAGTGGTTGGGGAAGCGGCTCGGAATATCCGAAGGCGCAGTCGGCAGTATCTTCGCGGCGATCGGAACCACGCTGCCGGAGACATCGATTCCTGTCATCGCGATCTTTTTCGGGAAGAGCCAGCAGGAAGCGGAAGTCGGTCTGGGCGCGATTCTCGGCGCGCCGTTCATGCTCAGCACGCTGGTCTTGCCGATTCTTGCCCTGTTGCTCATTCTTTTTGCCCGCGCCGGGAAGCGGTCGGCGCAGTTTCATCTGAACTACGGCGAGGTCCGGACGGATCTGACATTCTTCACGATCGGCTACGCGATTGCGCTGGGCTGTGTGTTCATCCCGTCCCGGGCGGTCCATGTCGCGGCGGCGATCGGATTGATGGGCCTCTATATCTACTACATGAAGATCAAATTCAGCGCCGAAGACGAGGCGAGCGGCGACGGCTCGCTGGAACCGCTGTTGTTCGCCAAGCAGGCTACGACGCCATCGTATATGATGATCGGGCTGCAGGCTGTGGCAGGTCTCGGCGGGTTGATCGCGGGAGCACATTTATTTGTGACCGCCGCGGAAACCGTGGCTGCGACATTTGCCATCTCCCCGCTGATCCTGGCGTTGTTGATCGCCCCTTTGGCGACGGAGTTGCCGGAAATGTCGAATAGCTTTCTCTGGCTCTATCGGAAGAAAGATCGCCTCGCGATCGGGAATGTCACGGGCGCGATGGTGTTCCAGGGGACCTTTCCTGTTTCAGTGGGGTTGATCGGAACCGAGTGGGCCCTGGCGCCTTCGGCGATGCTCACGATGATATTGGCCGTGGTCGCAGCAGGCCTCTGCCTGCTCCAAATTCTCATCGGCGGCCGATGGCAACCTTTGTTGCTGGGTGCCGGCGCCATCCTGTATGTGGGGTATACGGTGTATCTCTATGCCTTCTAAACGTTCAGTCAGCACGCGAGCGTCATTGCCCCTGCTCGGGATCACGATGGGCGATCCTGCCGGGATCGGACCGGAGGTGATCGCCAAAGCGCTGGCGGGCCGGGAGGTGCAGCGCCTCTGTTTGCCGCTGGTCATCGGGTCTGTGCCGGTCATGGAGCGGACGGTCAAGAAGTTGCGGCTCAGGCTGAATGTGGTGCCGCTCCATGGCCACGATCCGGTTCCGCTGAAGGGGAATACGGTGGCGGTGCTGGATCCGATGGAGAGGCCGCTGAAACAATTTACCGCGGGCGTGGCGGCGGCGGAAACCGGCGCGGCGTCCGTCGAGTTCATCAAGAAAGCCGTGCATCTGGCGGAGATCGGCTGCATCGACGGCATCGTTACGGCGCCGATCAACAAGGAAGCCATCAATATGGCGGGCTGTCACTACCCTGGGCATACCGAACTGCTGGCCGATCTGACCAACGCCAAAGAGTCCGGCATGATGATCGTCGGCGGTCCGCTCCGCATCATGTTCGTCACGACGCATGTCGCCATCAAGGACCTGTCCAAGCTCCTGACGCAGGCGAAAATCGAAAAAGCGATCCGCCTTGCCCATCAGGCGCTCACCAAGCTCTATGGCATCAAGAAGCCCAGGATCGGGATCGCCGCCTTGAATCCCCATGCCGGCGAGCATGGGCTCTTCGGCAACGAAGAAGCCAGGGTGATTCTTCCGGCTGCCCGTGCCGCGCAGGCGCAGGGCGTTCTGGCCAGCGACCCGCAGCCGGCCGACACGCTGTTCGGCAAGGCTGTGAAGGGGCAGTATGACGGCATCGTGGCGATGTATCACGACCAGGGCTTGATCCCCTTGAAGCTCGTGGCGTTCGGGACCTGCGTGAATCTGACGGTCGGACTTCCCATCATCCGCACCTCCGTCGATCACGGCACGGCGTTTGATATTGTCGGGAAAGGCGTGGCTGATCCCGGCAGCCTGTTGGAAGCGATCACGCTGGCCGCCAGGATTGCCCAGAGTCGTGCGACGGCGCGCGTGAAATAGGAAGGACACCACCGATATGTCGCAGGAAGTACCCAAGGGACTCGCAGTGATCCAACAGCAGATTAAAGAACTGGACGCGCTGGCCAAGCAAACGCTCGGAGATTTGAACACAGTGGCTGGTGACGAGCGGGTGGCGAAGTGGAAAGTCCGCACGGTCACGCTCTTGACCGAGGCGGTGGGGGCTGCGGAGGGGCAGAAGTTTGCCGCGATTCAACCGGGCCCGTCGTTTACCAATGATCTGGTCGAAGAGTTCAACGACTTGATCGACGGCTATCGCACGCCGCTGGCGGCGCTGGCTAAGCGGTTGGCGGCAACCCCGCGTCCTGCTCCCGGTGCGTGAGGCGTGGGACATTCTGATTCTCCCGCGAATTCTCCTGCCGATCCTCCCGCGGCGATCAAACGGCTCGGTCAGAACTTTCTCATCGATCCCAACATTGTGCGCAAAATTGTCGCGCTGGCGGAAATCTCATCAGACAGCCAGGTCCTCGAGATCGGCCCAGGCCGTGGTGTGTTGACTGAGGTGTTGTGCAAAACTGCCGGCCTGGTCACGGCCGTAGAGATCGATCCGCGACTCCATGCCTATCTCGCTGAACGGCAAGCGGAGTTTCCCAACCTGACGCTCGTGCTTGATGACGCATTGGTCTATCCCGTGGAGACTCTGCCGGTCGGGACCATCGTGGTCGCCAATTTGCCGTATTATATCTCGACGCCGTTGTTGTTCAGATTGCTGGATCAGCGCGATCGATTCCCCCGTCTGGTACTCATGCTGCAGAATGAAGTGGCCGACCGTTTGGTCGCCAAGCCCGGCAGTTCCGATTATGGCGTCCTGTCCGTCATGGCGCAGTACGCTGCCGAGATCACCAAAGCTTTCCGTGTCTCCGCCCAGTGTTTCCGGCCCAGGCCGGAAGTCGGATCCGCCGTGGTGTTGTTGCGGACGAGAGCGCGGCGGGAACTCAGCCCTGAAGAAGAGCCGAAGTTTGCGTCGCTTGTGAAAGCCGCCTTCGCCCACCGGCGGAAGACGCTGGTAAACTCGCTCAAGGATGAAGGGTATGACCAGATGCGCATTGCCGGAGCATTTGAGCGGCTGACTCTCTCTCCGTCCGTCAGAGCAGAAGTGCTCTCGCTTGAGCAACTCATTCAGCTCACGCGCTGCATGCTCTCCCCGGCGTAAATCTGAGGCGTCCGGATACGTCAGGGTTGGTCTTGCCTTGCCGTCGTTGTTTGAAACGATTTCCCCCCTGTGTTAGCATCCGCCGCATGGGTGCTACTACTCCGGCGAAGCGGGGCGAAGCCCGCCGCGCCCCCGCTCCTCCTTCCCATATCCAGCGTGAAGTCATCGGCGTGATCTTGATCGCGCTGAGCTTGCTCACGCTGTTGAGCTTGCTGTCATTTGTGCCGGGTGAAGCCGAGACGGTGGCGTCCGGCGCTCCGGCTACGGCGCCTCCACGCAATTTGATCGGTTCCTTCGGGGCGGTCCTCGCGGGGGGATTCTTTTTCCTGATCGGCGGGGCGGCGTACCTGTTTCCTCCCTTGCTCGGCAAACTCGGTTTGCGCTGCTTCTCTCAAAGTCCCGTCAGTATCCGGTTGCGCACGGCCGTCAGTTCGCTCGGAGCGGTCTTGTTCCTGAGTGCCTTTCTGCATCTCGAAGCCACCGCCGTGCCCACGTTGAGCAGCGGTTTCGTCCATCGCGGGATGGCGGGCGGAGTCTTCGGACAGGTCCTGGCAGATGGACTCAAGTCCTGGTTTGCCAGCACCGGTGCCCACATTGTGATTCTGGCCAGCTTCTTAGTCTCGCTCTTGTTCACGACCCCGCTGTCACTGACCGAATTGGTTCAGGGTTTCCCGGAACGCTGGGCGGCCTGGAGAGAGAAACTTGCGGCATTGATGCCGGAACCGGCGATTGAACCGCCGGTAGAGTCCGGTAATCGACGGCAGCGAACCCGAGTGGCGAAAGAAAGTTCACAGCCTGAGGTAGAAGAGATTGCAGAGGCTTCAGCGATCCAAGAACATGAACCAACCTCGGTGACGGAGTGGCCGGTGATTCAGCCGCCAATCGCGTCCTTTCCCGCTCCTGCCGAAGTGAACGAACCGGAAGTGGAAGCGGTTTCAGCGCAGGTCGATGCCGGGGATTATGAACTTCCC
>CAZXNN010000066.1:0-12093 GCA_964641915.1 uncultured Nitrospira sp.
AGACCGGCGGGCATTGGTTGCTGCTGGGTAACCAGCAATTCACCGAAGCCTGGGTTGAAGCGAGTGAAATCAGTTGGCCGACAGGTAGTGGCCAGCAGTACTGTTCGGGGCTAGACCTCCACCTGGGCAGCGGTGCGGCGATGCCCGCTCACGCGGATTACGCGGTGGTCACCGGCCCCGGCCTGCCTACCGCCGGCGTGCTGCTGGTCAACAACCCGACAGCAGACGAGTTCTATATCGCTGGCGGGACTTATGCCGGCCGGACCCTCACGCCGGCGGCCGGCTACGCGTGTGGCCAAGGCGGCGGGTATTACATGACCAGCGACACGGCTATTGCCGCCATCCCGGCCAACGCCGTTTACACCCTCCGGATCTATGACGACAAAGGTACGCCCGCCAATCGTACAGACGATGGCCTGCTGGCCGCCTATACCAGCACCTTGCCCGCCCCGCCGCTGCTGTCCACAACCCTGAACGCCACGCATTTCCCGACATCGATCGCGGCTTCGCCCAGCATCACCTCGCTGGCGAACACGGGCGGAGCAACGACGGTTTCCTGGGGAGCGCCGACCGGAACGACTCAGTACCCGTACTTTCTGTCTGCCACAATCACCTACCCGGACACGTCAACTGACATACGGGACGCAGACTTGCACGGCATGACGTCGACCGGACTGAATGTTGGCGCGCACGGCCAGCCTAACGCCCGGACGCTGTTCACTCTCCAGTCGACGGACACGGACTTCCGGGCCTACCTGTACCAGACAGAGGGTGTCTATTGAGCTGGAACCGGTTTGGCGCTCGCTTGCCGGACCGGGATCGCACATCGGCCTGACCTGCAGTTGAGTGGGTCAAAGGGACCTTGGTTGCCCCACGGTGAAGAGCCGCCTTCGGCCCGGGAAGGCGGCTTTTTGCTTTTCGAGGTCTGTGGTTGCGGCGGATGATCAAGCTGGCGGAGTGCAGCCTCTACTAGCCAGACGATCCCCATCGCGCGGTTTTCCTGTAGAAGAACTCTCAACCCGAGCACTGTGTTCGGTTAGAAGACCAACACCTTGTCGGCCTGCAGCGTCCACTCCGCCAGTTCGCTCATGGTGCCGCGATGGCAACCTTCAAGCAAATCGGTCCGGGTAATGCTTCGGGCATCCATGCACGTGCCACTGACAGCAACACGCCAATCACCAAAACGGCTTACACGCTCCAGCACCTCTGCCAGTACTTCGGTTTCGGAAGGTATTTTCTGGTCACGGGTAGCGACCATGACAGCCTCCCCCATAAGGAATAGTTGGACGGGCACCTTAGCACGCTTTACCAAGGCTCCGGCAAGCCGCAGGCCGTTGCGGGTACGATCCTCCTCCCGAGGTGTGCCATTCAAGACGAAGAGTATTGCCATCTAACTGACCTGGATATTAGGCGAGAATAAGTCGGCAGCTTCATAGGTATACGAAACTAAAACTTCAAACACTCCTTCACTGCCTGATCGATTGACGAAACATGGATAGGAGTGGGGGTGCCCGACTTCATCTTCCAAACCGTATACCCTCCCTTGATGGCCTTGCCACCAATAATGCTCTGCTTCCCCTCGCTGATGAAGCGTGTGAGAATTTTCGTTGTTCCTTCATCTTGTATGTCGAAAAGTTTTCTCGCAACAGCATCGGTGAGAAGATGTCCGCCCTTGGTGTCTAAGCAGAACACTAACTTGCCTTTCCACACAATGAAATCTGGTGAGAACGATGCGCTGTCGCCCTCGGACAACAACGGAATACGGAAGCCTCCATTGTTTGGGTTCCTGTGCCATATGTGACCCGCGCCATCCAAGGCCAAGGCAAACACCTGTTCGAACTTGTTGAGTCCGGCATATCGCGTATAAAGGCCATTTTCATACGTCTGAGCTTTCTTCGGCACGCGCATTACCGAAAAGGTGAACTCACGAGTGGACTCGTAGACAAGAGACGTCATTTGATAATAAGCAGCTACGATGTCCCTAGCCAAGCTCTCAGCGGCTAACGCGGCGTTGCTGCCCGCCTCGACACGCACGTCAAACTTGGATGCTTTGAGATCCACAACTGCCAGAGCGGCCCGTGAGCGTGCACGAATTGCGTTGTTCACAAGCCAGCGCAGTCGCACGCGATTTGCGTGCCCACTGATTGTCCAATCCTGATCGACGGACTTAGCCAAGTCGGAAATGTCCACCATTTCAGTCTTGCGTAAAGCATCACCTTGGGTGTCGAGCGAGTCTTCATTGAAAGTCGGAAACATCCCAACTAACTTGGCAATAGCCTCCACAGCATCATCTGCATCGGCGTGAACTTGGTGAAGCGCCACGGCCACGTCGTCTTTCGGACTCAAATCCTCGGAACCACCATCGCCTCCACCATAGGAGTGAACGATCTCAATGCCATCACCGGATTCTTGGAGCTTGGCACGAACGGCCTCAATGGACTCAGTGAAGACATTCTTTTTGTCCACCCGCAGAAAGAAGTGCGCGCTGTTTAGCAGTGGCGAGTCGTAGTGCCTAGCATCGTATTGGCGAAGCACCCGGCCTATGATTTGCTCTACCTTGATCTGCGACCCCATACTCTTGTCGATGTATCCCAGATAGCAGGCAGGATCGTCCCAGCCTTCTTGAAGACCTTGATTGAAGATGATGTGCTGAAAGTCTCCCGCCTGGAACTCATCGAAGTCGCTCTCCCCCTTAGAAAACAGGTTAACTGCATCAGGCTTGTTACCCTCAACGAACTTCAAATCAGCGTAAATGGCAATGCGCGAAGGCTCTACACTCTTCTGTTCTACCAGGTAGCGCCAAATACGGATGGGTGGGGCATTTCTGTGCTCAAAGGGTTTCGTGTGATCATCTTTATCTCCGTCGTCAGTGATGTTCGTCTTACACACATAGATAGCCTTTGGCGTGATATCCAAGCCTTGAGCAGCAACCTCCCCCTCAATAAGCGCAAGCCGATCATGGAGATCGTCTAAACAACGCTCCATAGCTGCCGTGCTACCGTCGAACTGGATAGACGTTTTGATCAACTCGGCCTTAATGACCAAGCTACTCTCGACGGCCGTAATAGCGAATGCAGTTGCATCCGGTAGTCCATCCTTACCCAACGCATTAACCTGACCAAATCGCTCGCACCCTCTGGCGTCTTCAGCAGCTTCCTCCACCCAGGCACTCAAGGGGTTCAGGACAGACTTGGCAAAGTTGGCAGGCAGTTTGAGCGTGGCACTGGCCAACAGATAGGCCTCTGGCTCTAACTCGGCCAATATTTGGGTTTGCTGATCCGAAAGGTTGTGACCTTCATCGTAAACGATGATGAGAGGCCTCCGCACACCATTCGCTTCACGCGCGATCAGCCGTTCCCAGGGGGACTGGTCACCAAAGAGATCCTGATCTTTTTTATAGATATTGAGCGCCCCATCTGCTTGCTCCTTGTTATTGAACAAGCCGGTTGTGGCAAGGATGATGAGTGGGTAGGTGCCATCTGCAATCAAGGATGGTTCCAATTGACCAGCCCGGATCACACGAAAGTCATCGACAATACTCGCGTATTTGCCTCCATTAGAAAAATTATTATAGGTTTGCTGGACCACCGACTTGGCCTTACTCATCCAGAACACAATCGGTTCTACGCCCATATGCATTCGCATCAACGACACAGCTTCGGCCAGAACAGGGGTCTTTCCCGCCCCTGTAATGGCTGACAGTGCTTGGTAAAAAGGTCTCGGCAGCTTGCCTTTGTAGGTCGGCCGGTATGGGTGGCTGGCAAAGTAGGCGTAACGCTCGGCGATCTGCTGGGCAGCAAGAACTTGAAAGCGTTTTAGGTCAATCTGCATCCGCGCCACCCTCGTTGTTATATGCGTCAGCTCGAGCACTGAAGCCAATGTGCTCAAGCACCTTATCCGGGATCTGGTAGAACTCAATATCATTACCGGTGTAAGGAGCGATCGACGCGTAAACATGGTATCGGCCCGCTAGATTGTTAGCATTGGCCTCCTGCACGATTTCCTTGAACACCGTACGCGTAAGTGATGAGGGCTGGTCAGGCGCTGTCCACACCAAGAAGAAGCCCTCATTACGATTGTTCACTGCGAAAAGATGCTTGTACTCACCCGCTGGCAATCGCCGGAGGTAGGATTTGGCTTTGTCGATCCGATCCCAATAGCTGGCTAGCAACAAATCCATCATTTCCTCGCGCGCCAAGGCATTTACGGCATTGGCGTCCACCTTTTCGCGCTTGAGGGTAAAGAAGCGATACCCTCCTCCCAGAGGAACCCGCTCACCCGACTTCCACTTGCCCGTAATGACCCGTTTCAGGCGATCAGCAGTTAATGTCTTGGCATAGTGATCACCGTTCTCGGCATTGCCTTGCTCAATCAGGATAAAGCGACGGTTGGCATCGGATTCTTTATTGAGCTCCAGTACCGCATGACCAGTCGTTCCAGAGCCAGCGAATGGGTCCAGCACGATACCGTCCTGCTTACACCAAATCTGGATAATCTTCTTCATCAACCGCATCGGCTTGACTGTGCGAAAATTGTGGCCCTTGCCCACCACAGCTGTCAGCTCATTCACACCGGCTTGGCTGTGTCCGGATTGGGTGTGATCCCAAGACACGCTTTCAAGCACCAACGGATCGTCGTAATCGTCATCAGACCAGTAGGACGTAGGGACGATTCCGCGCTTCACGTCCTTTAGGTATTTCTTCATTCCAAACGTGCCCTGCCCACCATCGCGCCAGTGAGCCTTCGGCCATGGCCCGCTTTCGCGAATCTTGGTAGCCGCTTTGGTAGCCTTTTTAAGTACCTGATGGTCTAGAGAAAATTCAGGTGTTCCAGGGATAGGGGCACCCTTGATAAGTAATGCTGGGGGATGACCGTCATTAAGGTTCACTGCCACGTAGACCGATCCCCATTCTTCCAAGTGCCTCTTAAGTTTTGCCTTTTCAGTAGACCAATGCCTTCCCGGCGACGGGTAGTGCAGCACGCCAGTAAACGGAGATTGGATGGCATAGACCATCGTAGGGTGCGTGGTGTCGCCGGGTGCAGTCAGGTCGCCTGGCTTCCACAAATCCGGATCGCCATCTGGAGACAAGTAGCGAGAATTCATTGCTTCCGTGCGAGGAAGTGCCGCCGTGCGAACGCGCTCAATGTCCTTCGCATAGACAAGAACGTATTCAGTGGCCGTAGAGATATGCTTTTGGTCGTTGCGCGGAGCGTAGCTCTTCTGCCAATTGATGATGCCGATACGATTTTCCTCGTGAAATATCTCATCCATCAGCATCCCAAGGCGGTAAAGTTCGCGGTGGTCGATGCAAATCGCGATGACGCCACCCGGCTTCAGCATTTCACGCATCATCCAAAGCCGTGGCGTCATGAATCGTAACCACTTACTGTGCCGCGAACCGTCATCCTTGGACACCAAATCGCCAAGATCTGGGTCATTGGGATCCTTATCCCACTTGTCGTTGTAGCGGAAGTCCTCACCCGTGTTGTAGGGCGGGTCTGTCAGCACCAGGTCAACCTGCCCACGATACTTGTAAAGCGTGACCATCGCTGACAGGTTTTCACCGTCCCACAACTCGTTGGCAACCTCTTCATCTGCACTGCCGACGGTCGCCCGCTTGTTGAGCTCCCACATCTTCGGCTTGACCTGGCGGACAATTTGCCAAGGGGCCGTACGGCCCGTGTAATTTAGGACGATCCCATCCTTGCCCACCTCGGCTCGTTCGGTGTCGTAGTCCTGCAGCAGCTTGATGAGCGCTGCCCTGGATAATTCTTCATAATTCATTGGATTGCCTTGTGATCTCTAGTCGCGGACCAGTCGCAAATAATGGCCCTTCTCTGTCACAGATGTGTCTGGCGCGACCCCTGCACCCCAAGAGACAACTACCGGCTCTTTGAGAAAGGATGCGCTAGTTATGTTTATGCTGATGGTAACAAAGCACCACTTTGAGAACCATAAAAATCAATAGACTGGAATGATATTGAGGGCTTGGGGGAATGCCCTTCGCTAATTGGCCTTAACTTTTAAAATCATGATCTTGCTACCGTTTCCAGTCATGATCATGTTGATGATGGATCAGAGTTCGCAGCGCTTTCAACAACGCCCTTAATGCCAGCACGAAGACACCGACTCCCAGGATCAGGCTTGGGTAGTACCCAACCCTGAAGATCAGCCCTAGAAAAAGAACGATCGCGGCAGGAAATGCAGCAATTACGACCAAGGCCAGTCGAATATGTGACAAGATGATCGAAGTCACCAGGCGGTTATACCACCTGTGCTCAGGTTGCTTCCCTGCCTCAGCAGTCATTCCGTGAAGTTCTCGATATGTTTGCATTCCGGGAACTTGCTGCAACCCCAAAATGGTTTCTGGTCCGACTTGCGCTTCCTCAAGATCATGGGGCCGCCGCATTTGGGGCAGCTTTTAGCCTCAGTGCTGGCACCAGCTGGCGTGCCTGCACTTCGCCCGCCCTCTTCCGGTTTCTGAGCCTTCTTGGGGCGTGAGATGCTGGGTTTCTCCGGAGCAGCCGCTTCTTTCGGTGGGATTTTGAGTCCGAAGTCCGTACTCTTCGCCAACGAAACCAAGCTGCCAATACGCTCCCTGAGGCCTTCCAGGAATTGTTTGGATGTCGAATTGGCGGAGATGGGAACACACTGCTCGATCCCGCTTAGATCCTGCTCCATCATCGCCGTCATGATCGGGCTGGTGATCTGCCTCGGCAGGGTCTCGATCAGCGCCCTACCGACGGTGGTTGAAATAATCTGCTTTCCCTTACGCTCGATGAAGCCGCGTTCGACCAGCGTCTTGATGATGCCGGCACGGGTGGCCTCGGTGCCAAGCCCGGCATTCTCCTTCAGCAGTTTCAGCCATTTTGGGTCCACGGCATCCCCCTTGGCGGCCAGCAGGCGATGGACATTTTCCATGTCGCCCACCAGCGTGCCGTCCGTGTAGCGCTTCGGCGGCTGCGTTTTCTTCAGTTGGATCTCGGTGCGCATGTTCTGCGCACTCTCGCCCTGCTGCATCACCGGCAGGTCCTGGTTCTCCTCTTCCTGATCCTCTTCATCCGACTTTTTCTTCTTGCCCTTCTCAGTAGTCGCTTGATCCTCCCGATAGACAACCTTCCACCCCTCCACCAGCGGAATGGTCCCGATCGCCCGGAAAATTTCTTGTCCGAATGAGGCTTCGGCCGTCGTCCGTTCAAACTCATGTTTCGGAAAGAACTGGGCGAGATAGGCCTTGACGATAAGGTCGTAGACCTGGTTCTCCTTCGGGCTCAATGAAGAAACAGGCACATCCCCGCGAACCGGAATAATGGCATGGTGCGCCGTGACCTTGGCATCGTTCCAAGCAGAGGATTTCAATCCCGTCTCCGCCATCTGAACCAGCTGGCTGTATTGCGGCGCGATACGCGCAATGCACCCGAGAATGTCCGGCGCATCGCTGTGCTGGGACTCGGGAAGGTAATCACAGTCCGTCCGGGGGTAGGAGGTCAACTTGTGTTTTTCATAGAGGGCCTGGCAAATATTCAGCACCTCGTCGGCCGTCAACCCGAACTTGGCGCTGGCCTCTTTCTGTAGACGGGATAACCGGTAGGGAAGCGGTGGCTCGGCAAACTGGTGCTTCTTTTCGAGCTTGGTGATGCTGCCCTTGTCGGGCAGGGAATCCACCATGCGGGCGATCAGCTGGCGATCCGTCACGCGACCATCCGGAAACTGCGCCTTCATGGCCTCCGGCATCACCCAGGTCGCCCAGAAGCTACCGCCAACGACAGCCACCAACACCCGGGGAACATAGAAGTTACGCGAAACGAAACCCTCAATCTCCTTGTCCCGCATGACCACCAGCGCCAGCGTTGGCGTTTGCACCCGGCCGATGCTAATCACGCCGCTATGCCCGTGCTGCTGGGCATTCAAGGTGAATGCCCTGGACAGATTCATGCCCACCATCCAGTCTGCAATCGACCGTGACTCAGCCGCTTTGGACAATCGGTAGTAGTCCGAATTGGGCTTCAAGGCGTTGAAGGCCCGCTGGATCGATACCTTGTCCTGGGCTGACAGCCAAAGCCGTTTGACCATGCCGTTATCGCAGTGGTGATGCCCCAGAACCCAGTCAACCAGAAGCTGGCCTTCCCGGTCCGGATCCCCGGCATGAATCACCAGGTCCGCCTCCTTCAGCAATGCGCCAATAATCTTCAGTTGCTTTCTGGCTCCCTCATCTTCTTTCGGAATGGCCTTGATGTTATCCGGGATGATGGGCAAGTGATCCAGGCTCCACTTCTTGAAGGCCGGATCGTAGTGATGAGGCTCGGCCAAGGTCATGAGATGACCGAAGCACCAGGTGACCCGAAAATCCTGTGTTTCAAGATAGCCGTCACGCCGGGCAACGGGGCCGCCGGCGCTCAGAAAATTGGCTAGCTCCTTGCCCACAGACGGTTTTTCAGCGATGACAACGGTGAACATGATCAGGCTCCTCCTATCCGGCTGTTATTGGGTAGGAAAGACCCGCCCCTCGGCAGCGTGCTTACCAGCTGAACCACGATCTCATTGAGTTTTTGGAGCGTGGCCAGCCGTTCCTTATTGTTCTGTTCGTACTTGATGACATCGTTCAGAAACGCAGCCAGATTGGTGTCCACCTGGGCGCTACGTGCAACTTTCACATCATTCCCGGCCCAACCCGAGTTGGCCGCCGAATACATCGAACGGGCCATCCGGATTGCCATGTCCTCAGCAATGACTTTGGCCGCATTGCTGGCAATCTGGGCTACGGCCGCTGGCTCTCGCTGCACCTTGCGAAGGTACGCAACGATGGGAATGTCCGTATTGTTGAGGAACTTGATCTCATCCGCTGCCAAGGTCTGGCCAGACGTAATCTTGTGGACAATACCGTCCGTTAATGTGACCGTGCTGTCGATATCCCCTGCCTGGTTGATGCCGAAAAGCATCTTGTTGACGTACTTGGAGGTGCCCTCGAAAAATGCGCTCAGCTTCACTTGGGACATGCTCTGGCATCCCAATTCTTCTTCCGCCGTTATATTCGTCGTCTGGCAGGCGTAAATGGTTTTCTCGCCCGGGGTGATCAGGTCAGCGATCGAGATGTTGTTCCCGTTGAAACTCTTGGTGCTGCTCTCGCACTTGCTGCTGCCGGAGCAGTCCGGCCCAGTGGATTCATTCGAGGTCGGAATGATGGTGGTGCCGACCACGTTGATCAGGAGCTGGATGACCTTCTTGTCGGCGTCTGCATTCGACCCGTCAAAGGTGGTGATGGGAATCCCGGGATCCCCCAGCTTTTTCCCGGCACCGGAGCTGTAGAACGCCCGCCAGGTGATGTTGCCGATGTTGCTGTTCTGCAAGGCCAGCTTCTTGTCACCGGCCGACAGCGTTTGAGGGTCACCGGGCAGACTCGCATCAGGCTTGGCAATATGCTTCCAGATTGACGAGAAGTAGTCATCGACTTTACCCGCACCGGTCACCAATGCATCTCCTTTGCGCTGCGCACCCAGCTTCCAGGCTTCAGGAGTAGACGGAATGATCTGCTCAGCGATGGCGCAGGTATTTTTCAGGTGCTGATTCAGCTGCTGCATTTTCTCGCTGAACTGGCTGATGGCGCCGCCCAGGAAGTTGTTGATGACATCGATTGCCATCTTGAACAGTAGCCCCTTGGCGTTCTGGCCAACGGCCCGCAGCGTGGCGACGATCTCATCCCCGTTGATGAAGCTGAAGGAGCCCATGTACATATCGACCCCGCCGCAGCCCGCCGCGAAACGGGGCGGGTCAAAGGTCACCAGGTTGACCGAACGTATCGGGGTGCGGGCGACCAGGCTACCGCCGAAGAATCCGCCCCGTGTTTGCGACTTGTATACGCCGGGATCCGTCGTGTTGACATACATGCCATCGAGCAGGGAATCCAGCCCGCCGGCCGGCGCCGGTATCGACACCAAGGCAACCGAGATCACCAATATCCCTTTCAGCTTTCTGTTTCGCATGGGAATCCCCCTATTGATACTCGTGGCCCAGGTTGTCCTGGAGATACTTGACCAGGGCGGCCGGGTCCTTCTCGATGGATTCGAGTTGCTCACCCTGCAGGTCCTTATTGGCGAGGACGCCTCGCTCGAAGGGCTTGACCTGTTGAATGGTGCTTTCCGGCAACATCTTCTGGGTTGCCGCCACCAGCATGACTTTCTTCCCCAGGGTTTCTTCCGAAGACATACCCTGGCTGATGATATAAAAGTTGTTGGGTGGCTGAACCAGGACCACCGTCGGCGACAGCTTGAGCTTGAGCAGCTTGGATTGCCCTTGGTCGGGTAGCCATTGCGTCATACCGGGCAGCGGCTTGCCATCAAGCGAGATGTTGCGCGTGACGAATCCATAGTGACTGGCAAACCGCTGGAGCACGTCCAACTGCGAAGTGCAGAATGCGCACTTGGAATCGAAGAAAAACCACAAGCCTGCTTTCTGCGACACCAGCTTCAAGGCCGAATCCTTATTGGTCGTCAAGTTGTCCATGAACAGCGAACGGGCTGCCGACCCGAAGGGAATCCGGTTGTTTTCGTCCAGCAGAGGATCTGACTGCACCACCTGTTCAGCGGCATTGGCAAAGTTCTGGCTTTTATCGAGCACGACTCTTTGCAAGTACATATAGAGGACCATCTCCTTGGAAGGAGATCCGTCAGGATTGGTCGGGTTATCGATAGCCGATTCCCGGATGTTATCCATGTGCTCCCGCAACCATTTCACGGTAAACGGTCGGGGTGCCGGCGGCTTGGTGACGGGGGACGGCGCGACCGCAGCCAGCGGCTTGGGCTGCATTAATTTCGGGTCCTTGTACCAGAACCACCCCTCTTCCTTCTTCCCGTAATAACTGCCGGTGTTATCGCCCGCTTGGGCTAACAGCGGCAGCAATGCCAGGCTAATCAAATAGCGGCTTCGCATGGCCCTTCACGTTGTAGATGTTGATCAGGCCCCAATACCGACTGTCGTAGGAGCGGGGATGAGCGCCGAACACGAAGAAGTGGAGAGGAGGGATGGTGTAGCTCGTGTCAAAGGCACCCGGCTTCTTCTGTAAGCGTTCCAGCAGATACAGGCGATCGATGAACCGGCCATTGACGAAGAGACGATCGTGATCCACCTGAACCCGGTCCCCCGGCATACCGATCACCCGCTTGATGATGTTGTCCTCCGTGGTGTGGTAGGGCATCAGTTTCTGGGTGTGGAACATCACGAAATCTCCCCGCTGGACATCCTGCACCCGGAGCCCCTGCTCCATCGTGACCAGAAACAGCCGGCGATTGTTCGAATGGTATTTCTCGCCGACATCGATCCCGAGCTGATACCGCTCCGTGAGCATCTGTGCCCCCGACCCCACTATCAGCATCCCCGCCAGATAAATGGCTGAGGCGGTGTAGACCTTTTGGCGGTTCGCGTCCGCAAAAGCCTTCAATTCGATGAGCGGCCGGCACAAGCGCCAGAAACGGTCCCTGACAGGAGTCCACGCACGCACGACACTAATCGCCATTTGAGCCTCCGCTTAGAGCTTCACGCCCATCTTCTTGGCAATGACCGGTGTGACATCCGCCACCTCCGGCCACGCCACCACCTGACTCGAATTGATGACGATCAGGCCATCCTTGCCCATCTGGGCTACCTCGGCTTGCAGGGCTTGCACAAACGCCTTGGTGTCAGAGGGGACCGATTCGGGACTCTGTAGCTTCGCTTCAGCGTCTTGTCTGGCCTTGGCCGTAAAGAACCGCTGGGAGTCAAAGACCACGACCTTGGACGCGATTGCGCTTTTCCCCGGCGCGAACCAATTGAAGGCGGCATACCCCAGGCAAAGAACGATCACGACGGACATCAGGAAAAGAGGCCAATCGGCTTTCTTAACGGCTGGCTGGTCTGGTTGAACAACGGGAGGTCGCGTTTCACTCATAATGGTCAACCGTAGGTATGGAGGTAATTTCGGATGGCGCTGTCCAGGCTTTCACCGCGCTCCAGGGCGTCCAGGATTTCTGTTCGCTCACGGCCCTTGGTGGAAAAGAGGACCTGTAGGTAGCGGGGCACCGTCAGCCGCGCAATGCCCCAGGACTGGCCCTGCATGAACA
>CAZXNN010000067.1:0-12037 GCA_964641915.1 uncultured Nitrospira sp.
CCGTACCGGCTGCAAAGTAGCGGTCGTGGACGCCACGGGCAAACTGCTGGAAACGGCGACGATCTATCCACACCAGCCGCGCAACGAGTGGCAGGAGTCGCTGGCAACTTTGGGGCGATTGGTGGTCCAGCATGGCGTGGACCTCATCTCGATCGGGAACGGCACGGCCAGTCGCGAGTCCGATAAGCTGGCGACGGAGTTGGTCAAGCTGATTGCGGCGAAGAAGCCGGAGCAGAAGCTGGCCAAGATTGTCGTCAGTGAAGCCGGGGCTTCGGTCTATTCCGCGTCCGCATTTGCGGCGGCAGAGTTTCCTGCGTTGGACGTAAGCTTGCGAGGTGCGGTCTCCATTGCCCGTCGCCTGCAGGATCCGCTGGCCGAATTGGTGAAGATCGAGCCGAAAGCGATCGGTGTCGGCCAGTATCAGCACGATGTCAATCAGCATCTGCTGGCGCGCTCGCTCGATGCGACGGTGGAAGATTGCGTGAATGCGGTGGGAGTGAACGTCAACACGGCGTCGGTTCCGCTTCTGGCGCGTGTGTCCGGTCTGAATCAGCTGTTGGCGAAGCATATTGTCGAATACCGCGATGCCAACGGGCCGTTCCGGAATCGCATGACGATGCGCAAAGTCCCGCGCCTGGGCGAAAAGACGTTTGAGCAGGCTGCCGGGTTCTTGCGGATCAACGACGGCGACAATCCCTTGGACCGCTCGTCGGTCCATCCGGAGGCTTATCCGGTCGTCGAGCGCATTCTGACGCGTGTCGGAAAAGGAATCACGGATGTGATGGGGCAGCCGGCGCTGCTGAAAGGGTTGTCACCGGCTGACTTTACCGATGAGAAATTCGGTGTGCCGACCGTGCGTGATATCCTGACGGAGTTGGAAAAGCCCGGTCGCGATCCGCGCCCTGAATTCAAGACGGCGACGTTCCAGGAAGGCATTGAATCATTGACCGACCTGCAGCCCGGCCTGATCCTGGAAGGGGTTGTGACGAATGTCGCCGCCTTCGGCGCGTTCGTCGATATCGGTGTGCACCAGGACGGGCTCGTACACGTCTCTGCTCTGGCGAACAAGTTCGTCAAAGATCCGCACGAGGTGGTGAAGCCCGGTCAGATCGTCAAGGTGAAGGTGATGGATGTCGATGTGAAGCGCCAGCGCATCTCGCTGACGATGCGTCTTGATGATGCGCCCGGGAGCAACTCTGCCTTCCGGCTTCCACAAGTGGAGGCCGGCGCAGGGACTCCCCGCGAGTCGCAGGGGCGCCGCCAGCCCATGGCTCAACGTCCTGTGGATCGGCAGCCGCCGCCTGGCGGGACGATGGCCATGGCATTGGCCTTAGCGCGTGCCAAGCAGAAGTCGTCGTAATCTGAGAGTCAGTCGTCATGCGCTCATAGAAGAAGGCGCGGTCTTGGTCCGGGACCTGCCACGGCGGTGGCAGGTCCTGCTGCGCTGGCTCATGAGGACGCGCCGGGGCAGTCGTAGTGGGAATGCCGCCTGGCCCGTTATGTTGCTGGAATCGTAGCAGGACGGTATGGTCGGTTCATTCGAGTGTACGGTTCCTTTCCCTCGTTGATCTTCCTCCCCTTCGCTTGCATCGAGAATAAGACGTCTGCCCGATGCCGGGTTTTCCTGAAATGTGTTTCTCTGCGGGGTGCTGAACTGTCTCGTCCATTCTCTGTGCGCCTCGCCCTCTCCCATTCCATGAGTCTTAGGGTGTAGTTGGCGGATGCAATGGTGTGCGTCGAGCCCCTCTATTGAGGGGGCTTGCAAATAATAGGACTCCTTGGTATATAGTCAGGAGTCCTGAATGTAATAGTCGGGCTATTGCCAGAAAGGAGGCGGCTATGGATGTGCTGAAGGTGTTCGATACGTGGGTGGAGGTGCCGGGGAGAACGCTGCATTTTGATGTGATGACGGGGGATCAAACGACGGCGCTCAAATTGGCGAATGAGTATGTGGCGGCGCAGGGGTATACGGCGATCGCAGTGACAAGTGAGGAGTGCCAATTCTGCCACCAGGAGCCTCTGGTCATGTTTACGGAGCATCAGCAGGCCGAGTTCCGGCAAACCGGCGGATTCATTGTGCCCTTGTCTGCATAAAGGAGCGCCCAATGGGGAAACGGTTGCCTATCCAGGGAGAGAAAACAGTTGTCGATCACATTACGGCCGGCTTAGGGAAAATCGCAGCGGCCTTACGGAACCAGGCTTGGGAGGGTGGCTCTGAGCAAAAGCTCACTCCGACGCAGGGCCAAATTCTGGTCTTCCTGGCGGAACGGGAGGGCCAATCAGTTCGACTGAACGATGTGGCGTCCGCACTGTGTCTCTCGGCGGCGACCGCGAGCGATGCTGTCAGCACGCTTGTCCAGAAACAACTGGTTAAGAAACAGCGTTCGGAAGAAGACCAGCGGGCGCTCGTCTTGACTCTCACGGCGGCGGGGCAACGCGAGGCCCAAGAGACTCGGGGATGGACTGAGGTTGTTGAGGCCGGCGTCAGAAGTCTCACGCCGGACGAACAGGCGGTGTTTCTACGGGGGCTGACCAAGGTGATTCATTCGTTGCAGGCGCAGGGGGTGATTTCGGTCGCGCGGATGTGTGCCGGCTGCACCTATTTTCAGCCCTATGTCCATACCGATACCGCGAAGCCGCACCATTGCGGGTTGGTGAACAAGCCGTTGGGGGAGGGGCAGTTGCGGCTCGATTGTTCGGACTTTGTTCCGGGAGGAGAGATGGAGCTGCAGCGTCGATGGGATGTGTTTGTGAGTGGCGGCGAGGGGCGATAAGCCCTATTTATTAATCAATACAGGAGGTGTGCGATGAAGATGCAGAGCGTGGTGAGTATGGCTGTCTTGAGTGTGGTGTTGATGGCGGGGTCGGCATGCGCGGGGCCCCAAGCTCAAGGTAAATCTCTATATGACCGTTTAGGCGGTAAGGGTGCGATCACGGCGGTGGTGGAGACGTTCGTGGGCAATGTGGGGGGCGATAAGCGGATCAACGGATATTTCGCGAGCACGGATCTCACGAAGCTCAAGGCGCATCTCGTTGATCAGATTTGCGGAGCGAGCGGCGGGCCTTGCAAATACACCGGCCGTACCATGAAGCAGACGCACGCCGGAATGGGTGTGACTGATGCGGCTTTTGGTGGGCTGGTCGAAGATCTGGTGGCGGCGCTGGATCATCACAAGGTCGGCAAGACCGAAAAGGATGAATTGCTGGGTGTGCTCGGCCCGATGAAGAGCGATATCGTCGAGAAGAAGTAAGCGGGTGCGGTGCGGAGGTGCATCATAACTGCGCCTCCGCACCGCACGGCGTGGCATTGCTGTGACGCAGTCGGTATCTTTTTCTATGAATGGGGAGGCGATTGTGGCCCTGTCTAAAAGTCCGTTGGTGTGGTCCGTTTCTTCGCTCTGGCGCTATCCCGTGAAGTCGATGTTGGGAGAGCCGTTGGCAACGGCTATGGTAACGGAACGGGGGCTACAGGGAGACCGCCAGTATGCGCTGATCGACGTTGAAACGGGGCATGTGGCCAGCGCAAAGAATCCCCGCCGATGGCCCACCCTGTTTGCGTTTCAGGCTCGTCTTATTCCTGGATCTTCGATGAGTATAGAAATCACATGTCCAGATGGACAGATCATGACGGAATCCATGCAGGATGTGGACGCGGTTCTGTCTGAGCGGATTGGACGAAAGGTTGTGCTGACGAACGTGCCTCCGGCTCAACCGATGCTGGAACAATATGCGCCCAATCTTGAGGGGCTCTCCGAGCGGGACAGCGAGACGACGGTCAAGATTTCTCCCGCAACATTCTTCGATGAGGCGCCGGTGCATCTTGTGACGACGGCGACGCTTCACGCGCTACAGTCGCATTATTCGGGTGGGCGTTTTGACGCACGGCGGTTCCGCCCCAATGTGGTTGTCGATACAGGGACGTCGGACCCCACGTTTTTAGAGAACGATTGGAACGGGCGAATTGTGGCGATTGGCTCTCAGGTTCGTTTGGCGATCACTAGCCTCTGTGCGCGATGTGTTATGACCACTCTGCCGCAACAGGACTTGCCGCAAGATCTGTCGATACTTCGGGCGGCCGTTCAGCACAACCGCGGAAACGTCGGTGTCTTGGCAACCGTCGTGACGCCTGGGACGGTGCATGAGGGGGATGTCGTTCGTATAGAGGGCTAAGGTCTAAGCGGTCTGACTGTGGCGGGTTTCTTTCGGTCAGATACCTCAAAATAACTCCTGGAAGATGGGATTGTGCTCCTGCGTTATGGTTCGGGAACAGGTTTGGTCCTGAAGAAATCCCCGCCTTTGACGAACTCGTCGTCACTGCCCCACGCGATATGCTTATCAAGGCGTTTCATGAGCGGCACGTGTTTGGAGCAATGGACATAGGCTTCCTCGACGTTCACCAGGATCCAGGCTTCCGGCCGCCGGCCGCCTCTGACCTGCATGGCTTCGAGAATGCTTGAGGGAAGATGCGGCATGCCTTCCATCTCGCCCGGAGTCAGGACGTGGGCCTTCCCGTTGACGTGGAGTCCCATGGTTGTCAGGTAGTAATCGAGAAAGATCATGCCGATGTGGGGGTTTTCCATGATGTTGCCCACACTGGCCAGCACGCCGTTGCCTCGATATTCAGGATAGACGAGCGTTTTCTCGTCCAGCACGGAGACGAAGCCCCTGGTGCCGGCACGAAAGGAGCAGTCACAGGCGCCGCTGGCGCTGGCCGTGGCAATGAATGCCATTTCCTGCCGCGCGATGAACTGTTGCATCGGACCATTTAAATGATCCAGGATTTGATTGGACTGAAAGGCCGCCGCTCGACTTGCCGTGCCGAATTGTTCTTGCGCCTGCTGTTCTCCGGAGATGTTCGGGCGATTCATGGCTGTACTCCTTATCCGTGGGCCTGAGGCGACGGGGGCGAAGGCATTGTCCGATAGACCAAGGGGGAATGTCGAATGAATTAGGACGGTGTCCGATGTGTGCGCTGTGATAGGGGATTCAGAACGACGTTGTGGGGATTCGATGTATGGCGAGGCTATGGGTGTCGATGCGGAGAAGATGCCAGGCCGCTTTACCCCTTCGAGCGGCGGATATCGAGGAGCAGGTCCCTGATCTGCGATTCGTCGTGCGGGGCGATGGAGATGAATTTGAGTCCGTACATGGAGTCATCGGTCCAGCGGACAACGGCGGCGTCTACGGGGATCGGCGGCCGCTCCGTTGAGATCTGAAGGATCAGATTGTATTCCTGGCCGATGTTGAGCGGCACTTCGCTCAAGAGTCGGCAGCCTCCGATGGAGAGATCGACCATGGCACCCTCGCCTTCGGCTTCCTTGCCTAACCTGACCGGTACGACAAGGCGCCTGAATGAAAAGAGCGCGCCTGCAGGCAGGAGTATGCGTGTGTGCTTTCGCAGGTCGATGATGCGTTTAGGCTATGCATGAGGCTGTGCCATGAGATCTCCCGGGCTCTCTGGCATCATAAGTAGCGACCGGCTTCTTGCCAAGGGATTTGATGATTTGGATTGCTTTGCGGATCACCCGAGCTGTGCGGGGGAAGCTATTCGTCGATGGTAAATTTCTTCAGCTTGGCCAGCAGCGTTTTGTAATCGATATCCAAGGTCTTGGCGGCGGATGTTTTATTGCCTCCGCTCGCGTCGAGCACGCGCAGAATATGCCGCCGTTCGATTTTATCCAGCGTCAGTTCTGCGGGATCGTCTGTCTGGGGAGCGCCTGCGGACTTCGGCAACACGTGCTCGACCTCAGCGTGGGTGATGGGTCCGGTTCCAGTGCTCATCAAGATCATCCGTTCGATCACATTTCTCAGCTCACGCACGTTGCCGGGCCAGGCATAGGTGGCCAGACGCTGCAACGCGTCCTTGGCAACGGTTCGTTTGGTGGCTCCGGGGATCCGAAGCGTCTGAAGGATGTGGCCGATCAGCGCAGGCAGATCTTCGGTTCGTTCACGTAACGGCGGCACGCGGAGGGTCACCGTATTGATGCGATAGAGGAGGTCGTCGCGGAAGCGGCCTTGATGGACGAGTTCCTGAATATCCTGATTCGTGGCTCCGACGATACGCACGTCTGCTTGAAGGGTTCGGGTACTACCGACCGGGCGGTACTCGTTGCGATCGAGAAAGCGAAGCAGACTGACCTGCATCGGGCCCGGCATCTCGCCGAGTTCATCGAGAAAGAGCGTGCCTCCTTCTGCAGCGGCGATCAGGCCGGTCTTGGTTCCGGTGGCGCCGGTGAAGGCTCCCTTTTCATGGCCGAACAGTTCGCTTTCAAGTAACTCGCGGCTGACCGCGCCGCAATTGATGGCGAGAAATGGACCTGTGGCTCGCCGGCTGAAATCATGGAGCCGCCGGGCGGCAACTTCCTTTCCTGAACCGGTCTCCCCTTGAATGAGTACTGGCGCGTTGGAAGGCGCGACTTGCGCGATCTGAGTTTTGAGGATGTGCCAGGCTTTGCTGGGTCCTTCCACGATCACGTCACGAGTAAAGCCGCCATGGCGGGCAGCCACATTCTCTTTTCTTAACGCACGGACGGTCTTAAGCTTGCTCAGCGCCGCTTTCACTACGCCGGCATCAAAGGGTGTCTCTTTTACGAGAAAATCCCAGGCGCCGTGTTTGATCGCGTCGACCGCATCTTTCACGTCGCCGTGACCGGTCAGCATGAGTACATCGACATCGGGCTGATGTTCGGCGATCCACTTCAGCACCGCCCGCCCATCCATGCCGGGCATTCGCAGGTCGGTAATCACGCAATCGAACGGTGCGGTTTGCAACGCGTCGATGCCGGCCTGACCGTGCTTCACCGCTGTGACCCGGCAGCCCTCCTCGCGCAGGGCCTGTTCGAGCACCATGCGGACATATTCTTCGTCGTCGATGATGAGGGTGCGCATGTTGTGAGCTTTCAGCTTTCAGCGATCAGCATTCAGCGATGCCTCGTTTCCAAGGCTGAGGGTTGACGGCCGCCTGCTTCCGAGCTTTCAGGAAATGCCAGATAAAACCTGCTGCCTTGACCCAGGGTGGATTCCGCCCAGACTCTCCCGCCGTGCTTCTCCATTACGAGTTTCACAATGGCGAGGCCGACGCCGGTGCCTTCGTAGTCCCCGGGACCGTGGAGTCGCTCGAAGAGGCCGAAAATCTTGTCGGCCTGATCGGTGTCGAAGCCGATGCCGTTGTCGCGAATCCAGAGAATGCGTTCCGTCGGCGTCTGTTGTCCGCCGATGGCGATGGCCGGTGCCGCGGTGTGACGGGAAAACTTCAGCGCGTTGTCCAGGAGATTCGTAATGGCCTGGCGCACGCTGACCGGCTCGCCATAGAGGTCGGAGTAGGGCAGGTTGACCGTGATCTTCGCTTTGGTGCCTGTCAGGAGCTGTTGGCGATCGACCAGCAGGCTGGAGATCGTCTCCATGACGTTGAAACGAAGGCGGGGAAGGTTCTGCTGTTCCAGGCGCGAGTATTTCAACAGCGCGTCGATCATGTGGGTCAGGCGCAGGGCCGAGGCGCGGATGATGCCGATGTGATGCTGGAGCTGTGCGTCGTTCGAATCGGCGAACTGCTTTTCGAGCAGAGAGGAAAAGCCTTCGATCTCCCGCAGCGGGCCTTTGAGGTCGTGGGCGATCGAATAGGTAAAAGCTTCCAGCTCCTTGGTCTTTCGCATGAGCGCGGTGCTGTGGTCCCGCAGGCTCGTCAGCATCGTGGTAAGCGAACCGGCAAGGGCGCCGACTTCATCCCGGCTGGGCCAGGACTCGAATTGGGCGGCAAGATCGTGGTGCGCGACCCGGTCGGCGGTGGCTGCCAAGCGCCGGAGGGGGTTGGCGACCTGTCGCTTCATGATCGCATAGACCGTCACGATCAACAGTCCGAGTACACCGATAATCCCCGCCACCATAGTTCGGGCTTGATCGACTAATCGATCCCCTTCGATCTTCATTTCTACGTCGATTTTTCGGTGCACTTCGATCAGGGACGCGATGGCGTCCTGTGTTCGCGAGGCCGTTTGCTCATAGGTCGCTTCGGCGGCGGGCGGGGTACTGAGTTTATTGGCGAACGCCGTTGCCAGATCTTCCCGCTGTGCGCGTAGCGAGGTCAATCCATCGGCGATGGCGACGATCGCCTGGTCTTCCTGTTCGGCCAGGTCGATCCGGCCGTGCTGTTCCAACATGCCGTAAAGGATGGGATGGGTGCGGGCGGCATGGGTCGCTTGATAGGTATCGAGGGCCGCCAGAGTACGTCGTTCGATTCCGGCAATTGCCTCAAAGCCGGAGGTGCGGTCCGTACCGGAAAGATGTTCCCGTGCATGATGCATGCGGGTTTCGATTTCGCCGACGTTGCGGAGCATCTCCGAGGCGGTGACGACGCCGGGGATGGTGATGCGCTGGTGGCGATCGACATAGCTGTTGACGCGGGAGAGATAGACGAGTGTCGCAGAGAAACTGCCGATGAGGAGCAACAGGATCAACCCAAAGGCGACGGCGAGTTTCTTGCCGATGGAAAGACGCGCGATGAAGCCGGGCGGTGACGAAGTCATGGCCAACGGTACCACAGCAGGAAGAGCACTGCTAGGTCGCTGAACGGCAGGGGGTTACCGCATGAGGATCTTCCCGCTCTTATCCCAGAACCAGAACACAGAGACGTTCGGAAAAATCGCGTTCATCGCATTCTGTCCGGCGACGGTGAACAAGCATCCTGCTCCGACCATCCAGTTTTGCGAGACGTTCCATTGGAGGGCCGGTTCGACACCGACGATGGAGAAGCCCTTCAGCTGGCCGGAGTTGACCTGGTGTCCGTCGGCGCGCCAGGTTGTGCCGTGCAATGTACTGAGTTCGATGTTGTAGCCGAACCCGTTCTTGGGATCGACGATATGCTCGAAGATGAGGCGTGTATTGATGACATCTCCGGAGTAGGTGGTTCTTCCGCTGCTTTCTCCCGGCACGGCATAGGTATAGAACACGGCGGCGCTGATTCGGAAAGGCTCAAGATTCTTGCGGGTCATGATGCCCTGCGTAATGCCGTATTCTCCGAATCGCGTGCTGGGGAGGCGGCCGAGCGGCGAGAATCCTCCGGGCGGACGTTCTGCACCGGTCCATCGGCTGGTGGGAAGAACCACTTGCGTGAAATGGGTGATGGACGGGCGCCAGCTATCCGGATCCTGGATGATGGGACGGTATTTCATGACGAGTGAGACGTCGCCGAAGCTCGTGTCCGATGTGCGAGTTCCATTCTGATTGGCCCAGAAGGTGTTCATCGATAGGGCAGCTCCCATCTCGACGTGATTGCTAATTCCGTAGGCTGCATTGATGGATGGCGAGATTTGATAGAGGTGCACCGGGCCGTTCTTGCTGTCAGTTGCAAAGCGAAGCTGGTTTCCGAAGCTGCTCTCGCCGATTTGTGAAAAGAAGAATTCACGGATGGACAGTTGCCCTCTGGGCTGTGTATCGACCGACTGAAGCAGAATCGGTCCATGCGAGAGAGGATTCCAGCTGTGGCGATACTTTTTGATCTCTTCATCAGTCGGCACCCAGTCGAACGGGTGGGCGATGGGGGCCAGTGCCATAAGAAATGTGAGTGTGAGGGCTCCGCGAAGGATCGTCGTCCAGTTCATTGCGGCACTCTTTCCTCTGGGTAAGTCAAATATCTGTAAATCGATCAAGATTAAGTTGTATATAAATACAGTAAATGAAGTTAGATTATCAACAATTAGATTTCTGAATGGATTATTTTGAGTAGCGTGCTGATTCAGATTAATTATTGGCTTATTTGTTGGCTAAAACTGAAAAGTATAATTGACAATTGGAATATATTATTGCTAATTGATTCAGCATGTCTCAACAAAGTTCCGCCCCAAGAGTCCCTTCTATTTTTCTGAATCGACTCAAGGAAGTTCGTACTGCCAGAGGGCTCTCGCAGGGAGAGTTGGCGGCGCGGGCAAATGTGACCCGCCAGGCTATTTCATCGATTGAGGCCAATCGGTATCTCCCCACCACGGTCGTGGCGCTTCAACTCGCGCGCGTATTGAACGCCTCCGTTGAAGATCTGTTCTCTCTGCAACCTGCCGGCGAAGTGATTGAAGCCAGCTTGATTGAGGTGCCGGGGCCGGCGTCTTTTGCCGGTTCACTGCCCCGTGTGAAAGTTGTGAAAGTGAATGGTCGATATCTTGCGCGACCGGTGACAGGCCTCGGCGAACTGTTGAGTTATACGGTCGCGGCCGATGGATTTCTTGAATCGCAGGAAGCGAGTCGACACGGGCGTTCAGATAGGCCAGCCGTGCAGGTGCGGCTCTCGCGCGACCGGCAGGCGATTGAGCAGGAGATTGCCGTCGCCGGATGCGATCCGGCGATTTTTCTGGCAGGTGAACATCTTCGACGCCGGAAGGATCAGACCACGGTGGTTGGTTGGACGATGGGAAGTACCGCCGCGCTCCAGGCCTTACAACGGGGCGAGGTGCATGTGGCGGGCATTCATCTGACCGACGATTCGACCGGTGAAAGCAATTTGCCGTTCCTTCGCCGTCATTTGAAGGCGAGCGCCTATGAGGTGATTACTTTTGCGACGTGGGAAGAAGGATTGGTCGTTCGTCCGGGCAATCCCAAGCAGGTTCGAACGATCGCCGATCTTGTGCGTGATGACGTGACGGTGATCAATCGGGAAGAGGGTGCCGGTGCGCGCCTGCTGCTCGATCAGCGGCTGCGTGCCGCTGGTTTCGTCGGTTCGCAGGTGAAAGGGTACGATCGCACGGCGGCGTCCCATCTCCATATCGCTCGTCTGGTCTCGGAAGGGCAGGCGGATGTAGGGATGGGAATCAGATCCGCTGCGCAATCCTACGGCCTCGAATTCATTCCACTGCAGTCGGCGCGCTACGATTTGGTGGTGCCGAAAACCTATCTCTCCAGCCATCCTTCCTTGCAGCATCTCTTCGACACATTGGCCAGCCGTCCCTTCCGGTCCGAGATCGCCGCCATCGGCGGGTATGACACGACGGACACCGGCAAACTCCAGGTTTTGTAATGGTGAGGCGGGAGTCTTATGACCAGTAGATGGATGAGTGTTGCGACCATGGGTGTCTGTGTGTTGGCCGGCGCGCCCGCGGCTATCGTGAGCTGTGCGCCGGTACCAGGCCCGGTTCGAGATGCAGGGGTGGCTCGGGTGCTGGTCATCGCCACGTCGCCGTCGGTGCAGGAGGCGATAGCGCAACTCGGTCGGGCGTTCGAGGCCAGTCACCCGGATGTGCATGTTCAGCTCTCGGTCGATACATCGCTCGATCTTCGGCGGACCGTTGCCGCTATGGAGAATCGAGGCAACGCCTTCATCGGCTCAGGGCCGATTCACCTCGTGGCACCGGGCGGGGCTGAGGTGATCACCCGTATGGAGCAGAAATACTATCTACTGCCGGAGGCGAAAGCATTGTATGCGACGGAACGGCTGGTGCTTGTGGCGCCGGAATCTCTGAGCGAGGCTCCCGAGTCGTTTGAGGCATTGGCCAAGATGACGACCGTGCGGATCGCGATTGCCGATCAGAAGACGCGACTGGGTGTAGAAACCAGTCGGCTGCTGTCCGCTCTGGGACTCAACAGCGCGGAGGGGGCCCGCATCGATCTGGCCAATGATCCGGCAGGGATTCTGGATCATATGCTGAGCGGCCAGGCCGATGTCGGCGTCATGTTCGGACAGGATGCCATGCGGATTCAGCAGCGGGTGCGCATCGTGGCCACGGCTCCCACCGGCCTCTATGAGCCGATACCGCATTCCATATCGATGGAGCGGTACTGCGCGGATCGTCCGCTCTGCGAGGAGTTTTTGCGTTTTGTCACGAGCCCGGAGGGGCAGTCGGTATTGAAACGGTTGGGGTACGGGCCTGGCAAGCCACCGGAAAGTCCGGTTCGCGTTCCGATTCTCTGACATAGCGGTCTGGCGAGTTCATTGTCAGTGGCGTTTTCTTCTCTATCACGGAGAGAATTATATGTGTCATCAAGGCCGTGTCTTCATATTCTGGCGGATGGTCCTCTGTGTCGCTGTCATGGGCTTGTCCTCCTCCTGTGCGCGTCT
>CAZXNN010000068.1:0-12024 GCA_964641915.1 uncultured Nitrospira sp.
CACAGCTATTTTCTTGGCCATCGTCGATGAAAGACCTTGAACTCAGGTAAATGCTAAAAATTGATCGCAGGCATCGATAATCCCGGAGAGGACCACCAGCCCGCACAGGGAGATCTTGGAATGGATCCCATCGGTCGGTACATGATGCTGTTGGCAGCCATACGCGCAGGCAAAGAGCTTGACGCCATCAGTCGCTAGTTCCTGATACCGGGCGTCAGAAATGTTCTTCACCCCTTCATCGATGAGGTACAAATACACCTCGGTGTTGCGTTGAAGAGCCGCACGTGAAAGACGGTAAACCGTCTCAACACTTCTATGAGTCGGAGGGACTGAAAGAAGCAGTCCAAGCTTCTTTGAATTCATAGGTAATTCACAGATATTTATATTAATTAATCAACAACTTATAATAATTATCCAGAGGCCGTGAGCCTACGAATTTTTGAAGGGAAAGTCAACCGCAAAAACCGCTAGACTAGGAAGTATGAACCTGAGGTAAAAGAGCGGCGACAAGTGTGGCAAGAGGCAGATCAACCTGATCTTTTGTCTGCATGTTTCGGAGGATCGCGGACTCTCGATCTAATTCATCATCACCGAGAATCAGAGTATAGCGACAGGCAAAACGATCAGCCTGGCGGAGGTGAGATTTGAGCGTCGCAGAGCGAAAATCCGTCACAGCTCGAACACCGGCCAGACGGAGGTCTTGGAGGATCTTTAATCCTTGAAGTGCCGCCCGTTCGCCGAATGCCGCCACATAGACCGTCTTGTCCCCAACAGATGGGGGAGTGACGGTTTCCGGAAGCATCATTGAGATACGCTCTACACCCACAGCAAAGCCCACAGCCGGGGTCTTTGGACCATCGAGGGTCTCCACCAGACCGTCGTAGCGTCCACCGGCGCCTACGGCGTTCTGCGCCCCTAAACTCGTGGTCGTCACTTCAAACGTGGTCAGGCAGTAATAATCCAACCCCCGAACCAGCCGATGATTCAATTGGTAGGGAATCCCGATAGCCTGAAGTCCCTCCAGCACCTTGGAAAAATAGGTCGTGGCCGGTTCTGCCATCGAACCGGCAAGAGTCGGCGCAGCGTCTGTGGCGGCCCGGCAGGCCGGCACCTTGCAATCCAGTACGCGTAAAGGATTGGTATCAATCCGCCTCACGCAATTCGCACAAAGCTGACTTTCCTGTTGGCGAAGATAAGCCACGAGAACCGGTCGATACGTCTCCCGGTCGCTCGTATACCCAAGATTGTTGATTTCCAGGGTGAGCGCGGGGAGTTGGAGGTCAGACAGCAACTGCCAGAGGAGGGCAATTGTTTCAACATCCGCCCGCGGATCGGCCATGCCGAAGGATTCCACGCCGAACTGGTGAAATTGCCGCAAACGTCCGGCTTGAGGCCGCTCGTGGCGAAACATCGGTCCGAGGTAGCAATATTTCTGGGGAAGCGGATCGGCCGCGCGGTTGTGTTCGATGTAGGCCCGGACCGTTCCGGCTGTTCCTTCAGGGCGCAGGGTCAGCGACGTGCCGTCCCGGTCCTGAAACGTGTACATTTCTTTTTCGACGATGTCCGTCGAGGCCCCGATACTGCGGGCAAAGAGCGTCGTCACCTCGAAAATCGGCACGCGGATTTCGTGAAAGCCGAACGTCGAGGCCCAGAACCGGGCCTTCTCTTCAATCAGGCGCCAGCGCGGGGTCTCTTCCGGAAGCAGATCTTTAACGCCCTTGATACCCTTGATCATCGTCGATCCTCACCATACGCAAAACGTCGGGACTATAGCGGCGCATTCCGAGCCAAGTCAACGGAGCGGCCTTGCGCCTCAGGCAGTCGGGGGGTATAGTTCGGCCCTCGTGATTGTCAGCAGCCTCGTGAGGACTTCGGGTCGATGAGTCAGGATCAATCCAGCCGGCGCGTCATCGCCGTGGCGCCCATGCCACCGGAGAAATCCGCCTATGCCCTGGCGCGGTACAGCCGCTCGCCTGATTCCATCGAGAGCAGCATCAAGTGGGTCCACGGCCACTCCTCGGAAAAATTCTGGGACCAGTTCTATTTCGATTACGGGCATGCGTCGATCGCCGACCTGGGCCACGTCATCATCTGTTTTGAAAACATTTCCGAGCTCGCCGCCATCCGCCTCGAAGACGAACCGCTGTGGGACGGGCAGGCCAAGTCGAGCCGCTATCAAAATTTTGCCTCGGGCAGCTGGTATATCCCGGACTCCCTGCGCGGGACGGAGACTGAAGGAACCTACGAAGGGATCTTGCGGAGCCTCTCCGAAGTCTATCGTCTCCTGCATCCGCAGCTGACCCAATTTCTCACCGAGCGTGAACCGCGCCCCGAGTCGATGAAGCCGGCGGACTACCAGCGGACGATTGCCGCGCGCGCGTTCGACGTCACGCGCTATCTCCTGCCGCTGGCGGCGAAGACCAACGTCGGGCAGGTCGTGAGCATCAGGACTTTAGAGAAGCAGATCACGCGCTTGCTCTCATCCCAATTGCCTGAGCTGCGCCTCGTCGCGGATGACCTCAAAGATGCCTGCCAGCGAGCCCCCATGAACCTGTGGGGCGAGTTGAGCGGCCAGGCGGCGGGAATGACCGAACCCATGGCTCCGACCCTCGCGCGCCATGCCAAGCCGAACGACTATCAATCGTCGGTGTATCAGGAGCTGGGCCGGTACGCGAAAGAGGCGCTCAAGGGAACGGGCCTGGATCAGCCTTCGACCTGGGGCGAACAGGAATCAGTCGACCTGATCGAAGGCCATGACCCGATCGATGAAATCGTCACGACGCTGCTCTATCGCGCCACGCACGCGCCCTATCGCAAGATCCTCGCCGTCGTGCGCGACTGGTCTGAAAAACAGAAGCAGGACGCGATCGACGTCGGCATGAACGCACGTGGCCCGTACGACGAACTGATCAAGGAATTCCGCAGCGGCTACGCCTTCACCTTCGATATCCTGATGGACATCGGCGGCTGGCGCGACATGCACCGGCACCGGCGCTGCCAGCAGATCCAGCAAAACTTCACGACGATCCACGGCTACGACGTGCCGCCGCCGCTCGTGCAGGCGGGGTTGGATTCCGAATACAGGCAGGCCATGGACGCCGTGCGTACCGATATCGAACAGCTCAAGAAGACCAGCGCCGAAGGGTCGCTCTACGCCATCCCCTTCGGGTTCAAAGTCCGCTGCCTCTTCAAGATGGACTATGCCGAAGCGGAATACATCGCCAAGCTCCGCTCCGGGGTGAAGGGCCATTGGTCCTACCGCACCGTCGCCTGGCTGATGAAACAGAAGCTGGCCGTGCGGTATCCGATGCTCGGGGATCGCATCCAGGCCACGTCCCCTGACATCGAAGACACCTTGACCAGGTAAAGTTCGAGACACCATGCCCGATCATCAAACCCCATGTGAAGCAGCGCTCCTCGCCGGGCAATGGAACCTTGCCGAGCAAGAGGCCCTTGCCTGGGCACGTCATCTCCCGGTAGGGGTCGAGAAAGATCCACGCCCGCATTTTGCGCTGAACGCCGTGCATCTTGTGCGCGGGCAATTCGCCGAGGCCTGGCAGGCGCATGCCCGCTGCCTGCACGAGGCCGACGACATCGCCGAGGTCAAACAGTGGGTGGAAACCTTTGTCGGACGGCAGCAGGACAACGCCCACGCCCATCTGATTATGGGGTTGTTCCTCGCCCAGTCCGGCGAGTCGGAACAATCCATGAAGTCCTACAAAGAAGCGGCGAAGCTCGCTCCTGAGTCGGCCTACCCGCATTACTTTCTGGCCCAGATCCACGAGCGGGCAAATCATCTCGAAATGGCGATCAAAGAATATCGCGAAGCCGTGCGGCTCGCGCCGGACTATGCCCCGGCCCGCACCAATCTCGGTGTCGCCTACCAGGAGCAGGGCCGGCTGGAGATGGCGATTCCGCAATATCGCGAAGTCATCAAGCTCAACCCCGAGGATCACATCGGGCACGCCAATCTCGCCTGTGCCCTGGCGGAACAAGGTAAGATGGAGCCGGCGGTGCAATCGTACAAGACGGCGTTGAAGCTGAATCCCAAAGACGCCGAAGTCCACTTCGCGTTGGGCGGGCTCTATGAAACGCGCGGGCGGTTGGATTTGGCCGAACGGGCCTATCGTGACGCGCAGGAAGCCAATCCCGAGTTCGGATCGGCGCACTCGGCGCTCGGCTGGCTCGCGCTCAGAAAGCGGCAATTTCAGGACGCGCAGGAATTATTCAGCCGCGCCTTGAAGTGCAACGATGAAGATCCCCGGGCCTACCACGGCATCGCCGAACTCTATGCCATCCGCGGCAAGCGCCAGAGCGCGATGGAAAACTACACCAAAGCCGTGAAGCACTACCGCGATCCAGAAATGCGGAACGCGATCATGAATCAGCTCTTCCAAGAAGGCCAAGTGCCGGATTAGCAGGATGCTGAAAAAGTCCGCCAGCTGCGTTCCCTGCCTCCGCCGAAGCGCTTCGCGCAGGCAGGTCACTTCGAAAGCATCCTCAACGTAGCTTCTCCTTGAACCCCACGGTCGCAGCATAGAGTCTCCTCATCGAAAGGATACGTCTTATGCCGGTTCCAGACTTCCAGAGCTTTTTCAGGCCATTGCTGGATCTTGCTGCGGATGGGAAGGAGCACTCGATTCAAGAGGCTCGCGAGTATATTGCTAAAATTATGGCTCTTTCAGAGGAGGACCTGAACGAGTTACTTCCAAGTGGCACTCAAAGGAAGTTCGATAACCGTGTTGCCTGGGCAAAGAGCTACTTTGTGCAGGCTAAGGTTCTCGATTCATCTCGCCGAGGGTATTTCAAAGTGACTCAGCGTGGATTAGATCTGCATAAGGTGGGGCACAAGAGAATAGACATAAGGATTCTCAATCAGTACACGGAGTTTGTTGAATTTCATAAACCCAGAGCGGCAAAGGAAGAAGAGGTAGAGCCAACTAGTGAGACACCAGAGGAGACGCTCCAAAAGTCGTACGAAAGTATTCGTAGTGACCTAGCCAGTCAAATCGTCCAGAGAATTGCGAGCAACTCACCACAGTTCTTTGAGAGACTTGTCGTCGATTTGATGGTTGCAATGGGCTATGGGGGATCTCGTGCTGATGCCGGGAGGTCTATTGGTGCTAGTGGAGATGAAGGCATTGACGGAATCATTAAGGAAGACCGACTCGGGCTTGACTTGGTATACCTTCAAGCCAAGCGCTGGGAAGGTTCGGTTGGAAGACCAGAAGTACAGAGGTTTGTCGGAGCACTTCATGGCAAGCGCGCAAAGAAGGGCGTATTTATCACGACTAGCAAGTTTTCAGATGACGCCAAACGATATGTTGAAACTATAGATCCCAAAGTCATTTTGATCGATGGACGGATGCTTGCGGAATTGATGATCGATCAAGGCTTGGGAACAACGACGACTGCGACTTTCGAAATAAAACGAATCGACTCAGATTATTTTACGGAAGAGTAAATCAAATACGGTCTCTTGTGCCCACGCCAAAAATTGGCTTTATGTTTCGAACTCCATGCCGGTCGGGCCCGTTTTCAGGGCAGTCCCAGCGAGCGCATGAACGTTCAACAGTGGTGGTGTAGTCGCTGGGGAGACCCAGTTCTTTGTTGATCTCACCGTGCTTCATGTCCACTGGCAATATCACGACTCGCCCACCTAGTTTGGTGGCCTTCGACGCAAATGGTTGTGCCTCCGGGCAGGCGTTGCTCGAGCGTGTCCGGTCGATTTGGCTTCCTCCTTCTGGCTAGCCACATCATAGCACATTTGCTATAATCTCCAACATGAACTGGCGGGTCTCTTTCTACAGCGCAGAGCTTCAGGAAGAGATACTTGAGCTTTCTGCTGGTTTTGTCGCCCGATTCCTACGGTACGCTGAGCGGGTGGAGATCTACGGTCCTGACCTTGGTATGCCTCATACCCGTGCTATGGGTGATGGCTTGTTCGAGTTGCGGCTCAAAGCTGCGGAAGGCATTGCCCGAGTGTTCTACTGCACTTTGGTAGGTCGCCGGATTGTCATGCTTCACCAGTTCGTGAAGAAATCCGAGAAGACGCCCCTAAAAGAATTAAGGCTTGGGCGTAGCCGAATGAAAGAGGTGAAAGATGCGCAACACTCTGAAAGCCTTTAAAGCCAAGGCACTTGCCCGTCCGGACGTGCGCCGCGAATACGATGGACTCAAGGAGGAGTTCGAGCTGCTCGACGAAATCCTGAAAGCGAGAACCGAGGCGGGGCTCACTCAGGCCGACCTTGCCACACGTATTGGTACCACGCAATCGGCGGTGGCTCGTTTGGAAAGTTCAATGGGGAAGCACTCCCCTTCTATCGGCACGCTTCGGCGGTACGCCTCGGCGCTTGGCTATCGACTCCAAGTCCATTTAGTGAAAGAGCAGGGACCTACCGGTCTCAAACAGGAAACGCGCACTGTGTCGGATGATGCCAATGTATTGTTAGCTAAAGCGCGGGCTGTTCGACGAACGCCGAAAGGGGTTCGATTGACGGATCGACTACTCCATTCGCTCAAGGGAAAGCGCCATGTGCGGGTCAGCAAGAAAAGCGCGTGAATTCAAGAGGGAATGTCTGTTGAGGCTTCGAGAGGCTGCTCAAAATTTCCATCAGCAAGGCCGCAGAAAGCGGGACGACTGAGGCGTACCCTTGGGGTACGTCGCAGGGAGGCACGCGCACGAGAACGAAGCTGGGGGGAATTTTCAGCAGCCGACTACAGCTCGCGGATGGCGCCCTGAAGGACCGTGATCTGCGTCACCGGATCGCCGGAGGATTTCAGTTCGGTGCGGATCTGATCTTTGAGGTATGAGGAGTAGCCGACGCGGTCGACGAGGAGATCGAGGAAGCGTTCGGCTGGCAGCAGGCTCTGGGTCCGGAGTTCTTCGACGGTGTCGTCGCTGACCGGAATATAGGTGCTTCCGATGTGGAACACCACGTTGTAGTAACGACCCTTACCGATGCGTTCGAAGCGTAAGCCCTTCATCGCCAATTCCCTTTCCCTCGTGCGAGGGGCCCATTCTAGACAAGTCGAGGCGCGGAAGACAAGGGCGGATAGCAGGCGGTTCCGCTAGGCGCTTTTGGCCTTCTTCCCAAAATATTCCTGGCGGCTCACCGACACGTCCGTGACGAACATGACGCCGGAATGCTTTTCAAACAGCGGCCGGAGGCCGGAGAGGATCGGCTCGACCTTGTCCTCAGGGACGACGGTCATGATCATCTCAAGACTTTCCTGCTCGCTGAACATGAAGTGCGCTTCGCGGATGCCGTGGTGTCCCTTGCCGGATAAGTTGCCGATGATGGTATAGCCGGTCGCTTTCACGCGATCCAGCAACTCGGTCACGAAGGCCTGATGTTCTCCCGCGACGATCACTCGAATCTCTTTCATCGGATGCAATGTCAACGCGCCCATGTCACCTCTCCTTTCCTGACTGTGTCCATTCGCTCTTCATTGAGTCTCGTCGAGCCGGGTCCATTCGCCTGTGGGGCGATACCGATACCATACCTGGTCATCGGGGTCGAGGGCGACGAGATGGACCCACTCGTTGTGATAAAAATGCCGTAAGACGTCGTGCCGCTCAATCAGTTTGTCGATACGCTCGCGCGGCGCTTCCACGATGGTGAGCAGCCGCATCGGTTCGTGGTACGGCACGTCGCCGTTCATCACCGTCTGTCTGGCCAATCCTAACCGGAGATCGCTCCAGGGGCCCGACATGATCCCGATCCGTCCCACGACGTTATGGTAGATCTTGCTGCCGCTGCCGTATACCTCGTTGTCCACTGCGGAAAAATAATGCTCCATGTTGATCCATTGCGCCACGACTTGCGGGCCGGTCAACAACACTTCCAGAAGACGGCCGTTCGCATCCAGGCGCGCATCGTAGGATTGCAGAAACACCCGTCCTTCGAGGTTGAGCCCTTTGGTCAGCTCCCGCCGCCCGATCACAAAGGCCGTATTGCTCGAGAGGCCCCACTCCGGCCGGACCTGGCTCCAGTCCACGCTCCGTTGACGCACGTGCGATTCCGCGGCGTCCTCGTCCAGCGGCTGCTGATTCTCGGGAAAGCGCGCGCACCGTTCCTGGCTCGTCAGGATGGAGGCTTCCTTCAGATCTTCCTGGAGCCGCGCCAGGTCCGCGCGATGGGTGGGCGGCACATCTTCCAGGTCGAAGAGCTGGACCTGGTCGGTCGTCGTATCCATCTGGCCGGCCAGAAAGTGCGTGTCGGGCGGAATCACCAGTTTAATTTTGGCCAGCCGTTCCCGCACTTTTGGATTGTTTGCCATCATCGCGAGGACGCGGGCGTTCGGTTTGCCTTCGTTGCCGCCGCAGGCGCCGCAATCCAGGGCCGACTCATAGGGATTGTTCTCCGACGTGCTGCCGTGGGCGCAGATCAAGACCAGCCGTGCCAGGTTGGTCGTCAGTCCCATCATCCGGAGGGCTGTGTCGACCGTGAGCGCCTGTTCGTCGAGGGTGAAGCCGGTCCGGGTGATCCGTTCTTTCTGACGCGAGGCCGCGCGCGCGGTGAGGTCATGCTGGCGTCGGAGGATATCGACGAGCGTACGCAGCAGTTCGGGTGTCAGGTCGGCCGGCTTCGCCGCGTCCAGGAGGGACGAATCCAGGTCAGCCTGGCCGTTCAGCGCCTGCTGGCGCAGGGCTTCGACCAGCGCCGGGGTGATGCGCGAACTGCGCAAGCCCGCATGGTCATGCAGGACCTTTCGAACGACGGCGTGATGCTCGGCCGCCAGCATCTCCGCCGTCTCGGCCGGGGCCATTTTGTCCACGGTCAAAGTGGTGGGAATCGCCGGCACAAACAGCCCCCGCAGCCAGGAGGTCCAGCGCTGATAGAGCGAGGGCAGGAGGGTCTTGCCGAAGATCGGGAGGCCGTAGAACCAGCCCAGCGATTCCACCATCACGTAGGGCGTCACGACATTTTCTTTCAAGTCGTGCAGCAGCGTATGGCCGGCATGGACCCACTTGGTGCGGGCCTCGTGTTTCGACACTTTGTGATCGAGGTAACTCCTGGGAACTTCCCGCACCTCGTTCTTGGCGCGCATAATGACGGGAAACTGTTCGGTGTCGTGTTCTTTCCCCCAGGCCCGATAACGGATGAAGGCGGCGAAGAATCCGGCGAATCCGTAGGTCTCGTGGGGACCGGTAGACTCCAAATGACGGCGAAACGGCTCGGAGCGCACATCGATACAATAGACTGATTGTGAATAGGGGCGGTTCGTGCCAGGCTGGTCCGCCGGGACGGTGCGCTGTTGCGCCGGAGTCCGCAACTGGGTGAGCAGACGCTGTTGGTAGGCTGCCTCCAAGGCCTTGAGCCACACCGGACCATGATCCGATTCGGGGAACGACTCCATCCAATCAAACAGCTGCTTCAGCGTGGCGTGCGGCGTCTCGGCCAAGACTGCCGGATCCAGTTCCAGCGCGCGCGCCAATGCCACGAGCCGCTTGGCGGCGCCTCGGCGCGCGGCAATTTCCTGCCGTGGGACCACCTCGACCGCGTACCGCTCCATCACGCGGCTCCAGCCGTCTCCCTTGTGATGCCGGAGCCGATCCACTTCCTCGGCATACAGCGCCGGCAACCGCCCGGCGACCCGCTGTCTCCTCAAATAGTATTCGTCGGGGTGCTCGCGCATATAGGAGACGACGGCGTCGTAGCGCCCCTCGATGCCGAGTTCCTCGCGGCAGGTTTTCTGCACCAGTTCGCTGGCGTACCAGAGGCGGATGGCAAGAAATTTCACGAGGCCGACCGGATAGGCTTTCTGCCAGGGATAGTCCCGTTCTTCCGCGCGCCACTTGATAAAGCCGGCCCAGCCCGGCAGCGCGGTCAATTGCAGCGATAAATAATCCTGGCGCAGCTCTGACGGAATGCTGAGACGGTCGAGACTCTGGAGCAACGCGTCTTCGGGATAGTCGGGCAGTTGCGCGATCTTTCTCCGGCTGTCCGCGATGCCGCAGGGCGACCACTCCTGCGCCGCCAGGTCTCTCCAGGCGTGATACAGCCCTTTCTCCCGTCCCGGCATCGGCCAGGTGGCATGGCCTTCGTCCAGGAAGGCCTCACACCATTTAATGAGTTCGTGGTTGATCTGTTGGACGATCTGCGTCCCGAAGGTGTCGTCGCACCAATGCGACAGCGTGAGCCACCGGCCCAGCGCCGCCTGGTCGCCCTCCACGATGAGGTGAATCCGTCTGCGGAGATTGGGGAATACCCACTCGGAAGACAGGCTGGCTGCGACGACGTCGATCACGGCTTGCGCGGGATCGTGGAGTTGATCATCCAGCGGTTCCGCCGCAGGCGCACAGAGTCCTTCCGTCAGGCAGGCGCGCAGCACCTCGCCCTGCGTAATCGGGCGCGAACCGATCGTGACCTCCCGGTTCAAGACGAGCGGCTGCAAGGCGGCGTCGAGATGGGCGAGCTGGATCCGGCCCGATTTCAGATACTCCCGATAGAGCGCGCCGGGGAGATAACTATGCCCTCCCATGAATTGCTTGCCGCGCCGGGCCGTCTCTTCAAACGGGAGATACTCGAGGCTATGGAGCGGATTGTGGTGGACGAAGGTCCGCATCGGCCAGTACTGCGCAATCACTTCGCCGGCGAGCTGGACCACGCCGCGCAGCTCCATCCGTTTGGATTCGATGTCGATTGACGGGTTTATCGGTTCCATACGAGCGATCCTGAGTGGGCGCCGGACGGAGGCGTTGTCCGGTCCGGTCCGAAGAGGCTGATCGGCATCACGCCCAGTGCGAGCAGCGTCAAGACGAGAATGATCAGGGACACCAGTTCGGTCTGGAGTAAATCGGCATGCCGTAAATCGCTCCGCCGTGCTCCGAACAGCAGCCCCTGCACAAGAGCGAGGATGTACCAGGATGCCGCGAGCCAGGCACAGATGAGCACGATGATGCCGGCGGAAAACGCCGCCGTCGACGAGAGCAGCAATCCCATGAAGCCCGCGAAGACGCCGAACGGCGGCAAGCCCATGGCCGCGAGGGCCAGGAGCGACAGCAGCACGGCGTATTGCGGCATGGTCGAGGCCAGTCCGCTGATGGCCTGCGGGTCCACGTCGTCGCCGTAGCGCGTGCGGATGATTTGCCAGGCGACCAGGAGCCCGCACATGACGAGACCGACGGCGCCGACGAAGAGCGCGGCCCGTGGTGTGGCCGAGCGCGAGGTCACCACACACCACCAGAGCATCGAAAAGAACGAGAGACTGCTGTAGGCCAGCAGGAGCCGCACGCGCGACTGCGCCAGCGCCTTGAGCGCGCCATAGAGGGTGCCGGTGAGAGCCAGGAAGCTCATCATCCAGACGACAGCCTCCGGTAGGGTTGCCGCAAGCGGAGCCAGGCTATGCAGCCCGAGCGCCGGAAAGAGCAGGACCATGAACGACGGCAAATTGCCGGGCAGGCGGGTCAGCGCGGTGAGATGTCCATCGTGAAACGGCACGACGGGCAGGAGAATCGTGCAAGCCAGCAGCGCCGCCATCGACGAGAGCGGCGGAGCGGCGACCAGCGTCAGCAACAGGCAGAGGGCGCCGAGAGTATAGGCCCCGAGGCCCCACCAGGAGATGGGCCAGAGTGCGGTGTGATGCCGATAGAGCAATACGATCACGAAACCATGGATCGCCATTAGGAATAGCTTGCCGATCACAGGCTGACTCGTCAGCGCGCCGATTCCCAGGCTGAGAAAGATGAGAGTCAGGACCCAGGAGGTCCGATGGTCCTGGTGATGGGGCTGGCCCAGGAGCGACATCCCGGCGGCGAGCGGCAGCAAACAAAGCAGGAGCAGGCCTTCGGGCGGGGTGGTCAGAAATCCGGCGAATCCCGCGAGGGAAGCCAGGCTGACGGCGCAGACGCCGACCGACCAGGCCATGAGCCGGTGGGAGTGTGCCCAGAGCGCCGGGGTCAAGGCCGCGCCCAGCAGAGGGACGCCCGTCAGGATCCAAGGGATGAGGGTCGCGTCGATCATCGAGACCACCCGCGTTCGCGTTTGTCGAAGCGATGGACGACGCGCATGACCGTCC
>CAZXNN010000069.1:0-11877 GCA_964641915.1 uncultured Nitrospira sp.
GAAGACTTGTCGAACGACATGCACACCGCATTCACCGGCCGGGTCGCCGAACTCAGCTGCTTCGACTGGCAGCCGCATCGGCTTCCAGCTGACCCAACCAGGAATCCTGGAGTTTCAACGCGAGCCGCTTCTCGGCCTGCTCAAAAGACACCACGCGCAATGTATTGGGGGCCCCCTCGTAGGTCGGCGGCCAGATGCGCCGCTCCGGATCCTGCGGCCTGAGATAGACAACCGGATACCATTGATTGATCCCCGGGGCGGTCGGACGATCCAACGTCGCCCATCCCCGGCCCTCGGCCTGCATGACCGCTTTGCCGGACTTGACCTCGATCAACGCAAACTCCAAGAGCGACCAATTGTCCCGTCGGTAGCCCGGCTGCGCATGCGAGGTCCATCCCAGGAAGAGCGTGACGGGATATTCCTGCTCTGCACTCGAGACCACCACGACCGCCAAATAATCCAAACCCTTACTCTTCGCCAGGTCGACCAGCCGGGTGAGATCTCCGCCTTGATCCTGAGGATGCACCCCTTCCGCCGAAAGCACCTCGGTCACGGTCACAGATAAGACCCGCGCAATATCCTGCTTGAGCGTATCCCCCAATCGCACAAGCGCCTCTTTGGGTAACACGGCTGCGGCAGTTTGATCCGCCTCATCCGGCACGAGTACCAAGCCGGCTTTTATCGGACGCGGCTCCGTTTTGAGGAGCGATTCAGGAGCTGAGGGTTGGTCAAACTTGAGATACTGGCCTATGCGACTCGGGGGGACCGCGCTGGCACAGGCGACCACCAGCACACACACCGTCAGGAAAGAGACTCCGCGAACCAGATTGTGCATGAGGCACCTCCAGGCTCAAGTGGATGGCAATAGATCGAGCGTCACTTACGTATACGTTCGCTCCCCCTCGCCAGATCTGTCAAGTCCTCTAGCAGCGCGCTGACAAACCCCATGACAAGCTCGGTGAGGGAGGCTTGGCTGCGAGCACGAACAGAATCTCTATAGGCCTGGAGGCTGGTCAGAAAGGCCGGAACAAGCAGAGAGGGAAATCTACTCTCGCCGTGCATTGTGCGCCTGAGTGCCCCTGAGCGGCTCGAGACGTCGCTAACGGACTTTCTCAACAGACGGCAAGCTAAATCCGGCCTGTGTGCTGGTCTTAGGACTACGACCCGCCGCGGGCCTCGGCGACAATCGCCATGAGTAGAACGTCCGATCACAACACCGTTACAGCCGAAGAGTTTGATCGAGGGAAACGTGGGGCATAATTCCCCGTCCTCTCATTTCGAAACTGCCTCAACCAGACTCTGTCCGGGCTTAACCCCGGATCGCCTGCCTGTCGCCCCCCGCGCGGCCTCGAATGGGAGACTCAACATCCTAAAGATATTCATGCAGACACGAGTACCAAGATATTCAAGCCCGATGGTCATGCCCAAGTGACCTAAGGCGGGCTCGTGACAATAGGTGCCGAACAGTCGATCCCACCACGGCACGTTGAATCCATAGTTGCTGTTTGTCTCGCGCATGTTTGCCGAATGGTGGATACGATGCATATCAGGGGTCACGACCATCCGGCGGAGCATGCGGTCGAGCCTCGGGGGTATCGCCACATTGCTGTGATTAAACAGCGAGGTTGCGTTCAGCACGACCTCGAAGATCATCACCGCGAACGGTGACGCGCCCAATGCCATGACCGCTGCGGCTTTGACCATCAGCGACAGCACGATCTCCACTGGATGAAACCGAACACCGCTCGTCACATCCAAATCCAGGTCAGAATGATGCATCATATGAAACCGCCAGAACAGCGGCACCACATGGAAGAGCCGATGTTGCCAGTAGATGATGAAATCGAGCGCGAGGATTGCCATGGCCGTCTCCAGCCACACGGGTCCATCGACAAGGGACAACAGACCCCAGCCACGCTCCTGTGCCATGACGGCCACAGAAACAGCCCCGCCCGAGAACAGGAGTCTGGCAATGACCGTATTCAGCGCCACAATCGTGAGATTCCCGCCCCACCGGCAGATCTTGGACACCGTCGGCGGCCTATGCGGCGCCGCAAATTCCCACACCGCCATGAGTACGAGTACCGACAGGTACGATGCAATACGGATTGTGTCTTGCGTGACCATCGCCTTCTCCGTGGTCAGCCGAGGCTGATACTCGATAAGAGACTCGACCCTACCGGAGGATTTACTCCTGTCGCCTTGCCGACCGTCACCCGGAGAATTCCTCCAACGCGCTTCCTATCGACCGGCCCGCACGCTCTTCAGCCGACTGTGTCCCCATTCAAACTGAGGCTCACATCGTCATGGAATGTTTCGTACCGGCTGAGCATCGGCCCGATTCATGGCACGCTGACCGTCACACGCAAGAATGTCGCAGGAATAGACGTGGCATCCGTCCGTTGGCTCTTGTTGTGACTCGTGAACAACGTTTCCAGCTCCTTGAGGAGATCACCGGTTCGCCCATTCCGCTCGGCCGCTTCGAACGCGTTCATCGTCGGCCCATAGTATCTTCTGAACGCATCAACGAGTTCCACGGGGGCACCGGGATAGTTGAACGTATAGGTGTCGCGAACGAACGAGATCTGCTCCTTGGAAATCCCTGCGCCGTGGAACCGCTCAATGACATGGCTCTCGACTCCCCAGGTCATCGGGCTGACGAACCCTTCCGGCGGCAACGGTGAATAGGCCGAGCTGATTTTCAGAATTTGCGCGACCAGCGTGGGATCATTGGGAATCCAGTTTCCCATCACAACTCGGCCTCCGGGCTTCGTCACACGCACCATTTCTTTGGCCACGTCAAACGGCTTCGGAGCGAACATGGCGCCGAACATACTCACGACAAGATCAAAGGTGTCGTTCGAAAGGCTCTGCAGCTTCCCGGCATCCCCTTCTTGGAAACGACAATTCGTCAGATGATGCTCCTGCGCCCGTCGATTACCGGCGGCCACGAGATTTCTCGCGATATCCACACCCAACACGTCTGCTCCAAGTTTGGCGGCCGGCAACGCGGTGGTGCCATCACCACAGCCGAGATCCAGCACCTTCAGACCCGCCGTGACTCCGAGACTCTTCACAAGGGATTCCCCGCTTTCACGCATGCTGGCCGCAATACGAGTAAAGTCACCCTTCTCCCATAATGCTTGATTTGGATTCATCGCACAGTCCCTTTCCTAAACGAGATGGACAGGCACATACTGCCGCTCCATCTCAGTGTGAGAAACACGAGAGTCTGCCCGCCCCCGCGGTCCATCAAACCGGCTTGCACCCTGAGATCACTACCGTCTTCGCTCCGTACCTCGCCGCCACCTCTCGAGTGTCCTGGTCCGCGCTCTTCGAGAAATAGTCCAGTTCATGAATCACGGTCACATCTTGAAAACCAGCCGCGCGGAGCAGCGCCAGATAATCTCCTTCCTCCACAGCCCCCACGATACATTCGGCCCAGAGTTGCGGGTCGTTCCGCGATTCCGCCTTGATCGGTTTCCCCAGTACGATATCTGAAATCTGAATTCGACCACCGGGACGAAGGACGCGGAAGATGTGGCCGAACGCCCTCGGTTTATCCGGAACAAGGTTTAGCACCCCGTTACTGGTGACGCTATCGATGGAGGCATCTGGAAGGGGAATCGTCTCAGCGTTTCCTTCCACAAATTCGACATGGAGTGCTCCCATCTTCTTGGCGTTCCCACGGGCTTTTTTCAACATGGCCTCCGTCATGTCCAGACCAGTGACCTTCCCGTGCGAACCTACGAGCGTCGAGGCGATCAAGACATCGGTGCCGGAACCGGACCCAATGTCCAATACATGATCTCCTCGTTGAATGGCACCGATTGCATGTGGATACCCGACACCGGCAAACGATTCGACAGCCGTCTCCGGGATGGCATCCAACTGTACCTGCGGATATCCGACCGAGAGACAGGCAGGCCGTCCGGTCGGAAAATGAAATTGCCGGCGTGGATGCCGCGCGACATCCGTGTACATCTCGGACACCGCCTTAAAGATCAACTCTTTTTTATCTCCGACGAATGCTACCATCGGCTTGCTCCTTCCCTCATGTCTGCGTACCCGCTGAACGACACTGCATCACGGATTCGGCTTTCCGTTCATGTGGCTATGGGCTGTCCGCCTTGTGCTCGTCGTCGAACTGTCCAAAGAGCGCTTTGATCCGCTTCTCAAATGAGGTTCGTGTCGTTCCTCGCCCCACCTCTCGAAGACGGGTCTTTAACGACCGCTCAAACTCTGCCCGTGAGAAACAAGCCAGACAGACCTTCAAATGATGCGCCATCTCGCGCTGTGTTCCGGCTCCCACTTCCTGGTCGAGATAGGCCAACAGGTGCGTCAACGCTTCTTGGCATCCAATGGTCTTGACCGCTTTCATCCGCCACCTCGCTCAATCATCGCCCATGAATCAGCCCGGCATCCTTGGCATGTTCCCATAAGGCTTTCTGGAGCAATCCTCGTCCTCGGGCAAGCCGAGAGCGTACCGTGCCGACAGGAACTTTAAGAATGTGAGAGATCTCTTGATAGGAAAATCCCTCCATGTCCGAGAGGATGACCGCCATCCGAAAGGCTTCCGGGAGCGCATCCACCGCCAGTTCAAGATCCTTCGCCAGCAGGTTATTGAGAAACTGCTTCTCCGGATTGCCCCACCACAGTAAAAACGGCTGATGCAGCTGTTCAAACAGAGAGAAGGAAGCTTCCTCATCAGACGAATTTGGTTCAACGGTGCCCATCTGAGGGCGGACGGCCTGTTTACGCCGATCGCTCATGAACGTGTTCGTGAGGATTCGGAATATCCACGGGCGAAACTTGTCCTGATCCTTCAGGCTGTGCCGGGAGGCCCAGGCCTTCGTCACCGTCTCAGCCACCAGATCCTCCGCATCTTCTCGATTTTTCGCCAACCGGAGCGCCGCCCCGAAGAGCTGATCCAGAAGACCGATGACGGTCGTTTCAAAATAGATACAGCCATCGACTCTTTCCCGCGCACGACCTCTCTTGGTTTCTGTAGACATACCTGGCGATATTCCGAGGGGTTGGAAATCCGTCCCTTCAACCACTAAGACGCATGAGGCAAGATAAAGTTCCCAGCAGCGGGAAAGGGGAAAGAAAGTCACTGCTCAATGGTTCCTAACCGCCTGCTGGACCGGAAGGTTGATACCAGGCTGAACCGTCATACCATGTGACGATCTGACACTTCATCTTCACATTTATGTGCGCGAGAGAATGAAGAGCTACGACTCATTTGTTCAAGAAAGCTTCGGGGGAGGCAGGACAGCAGGGACAATCTACACCACTTCCATCAGGAGAACAGCGCACCTCAAACATGCCTCTCCCGGCATGACGATGGGACGACGAGGGTATGAACTATTGCCTGCAAGTGAGCACTCTCTACTTGTCGCCCAACGCAGGAGTGATCGGAGGATCTCACCTCGGCTGCTAGAGTCGATCGGCCCCACTTGAAATCAGGCAGAAAGTCATTTACCGTGGCGGCACTCCGAGGGTACTTCCACGCAGAACGCGAGGGGGAAGATCCGGTGACGCAGGAAGAATTCTACAGGGTGCTGGACCTCTCCATCATCATCCCAGCCCACAACGAAGCCACGCGCATACTCCCCCATCTACGCTCGATTCATGACTCGCTTTCCAGACAAGACCGCTCCTATGAAATCATCGTCGTCGATGACGGCAGCCAGGACGGCACGATCAAAGTCGTCCGTAACTTTGCCAAAACCGAACCGGCGTTACGGGTGATTCCGCTCCCGACCTGCATGGGAAAAGGCGGGGCCGTCAGGCAGGGCATGCTGGCCGCACGAGGCCGGCTGCAGCTATTTACTGATGCCGACGGGGCCACCGCCATTACGGAACTCGACCGGCTCGAACAGGCCATCAGGAACGGCGCCGACGTGGCCATCGGTTCACGGAGCCTGGCCTCCCGGCAGCGAGGATTCGAAGTGATCGCCCGCTGGCACCGGAGCATCCTGGGCGGCTGCTTCAACGCCTTGGTCCGCTTGGGAGGAATTCAGGGAATCGGCGATACGCAGTGCGGATTCAAACTATTCGAACGATCAGTCGCTCGGGATCTCTTCTCCGTGTCGACCATCAATGGCTACGGCTTTGACCTTGAACTCTTGTTCATCGCTCAGCAGCGCGGCTATCGGATCGCCGAAGTTCCCGTGAATTGGGCCGATCAACCGGGATCGAAGGTGCGGCTCGTTCGGGATAGCATCACCATGCTCCGTGAATTCACCATCATTCACCGGAATGCGGCCAAAGGATACTACTCTCCGCTTGCGGCACCAGACGCTGTCGCCTCCATCAGTAATCCTTCCCCGATCACGGAGTAGCGCCCTCAGCCGGAAACTTCCCCCTCGCATAAATCACCACCTTCATATCCTCGTATTCGTGACTCCACCCCGGTGTCGCGGCCAACAAAGTCGCAAGCGCCGTCCCTCGTTTCAGCAATGCCCAATCCACCGCGTATTTGTCGAGGAGATCCGTCCGAGGAACCGGTGCCGAAACGAGATCGACATAATCCTTGAAGATCCACCGATCTCCGATTTGCCAGGCCGGCATCCGCCCATCAATAAATGTCTTAAGTCCCGGCAGCTGCCACAGCAGAAATCCGCCATACTGATAGTCGTGGACCGGTCTGGTCCCCACGCGATCGCGATGGTCGCGAATCCACTGCACCGCTTCAATAGGATAGGATGTTTGGCGAAATGCGACGTCAGGATTCGCTCCGAACCGCCACACCTCTCTCACATGATCGGGACCGAGAAAGATCAGCAAGCAGGCCAGTGCCCCCGTGACACCCATCGTCCACTGGGCTGACCCACGTGGCCGCAGATTCAGAGCCGAAACCATCCGGTCAAATCCAATTTGTAACAACTCAACAGCGAGAGGGAGACTTACGATCAAGAACAGCGGAATATTCCGCAGATGCCGGCAGGCCACGAAGAGAAAGGCCAATAACACTCCGATGCGCACCGGCTCAAAACGCCGATACCAAAGCACCACCGCAACCGTCAGTCCCCCCAGATAAACACCAAACAGTCGGCCAGCCAAGGTCTCCAGGGAAGGCGGCTGCCATTCCTGGAGCGTCGCCACCATAAATTGATTCGCCAGCGAGTCCACGATTTCCTGGTGGAGCCGCCAGCCATAGGGATTCACCAGCGTCAGCAGGCCGGCAAGTCCAGTCGCCAGAGTCAGCCGCCACAGATCAGCCGACGGCAGATGCCACTCATCCAACCTTCCAACCACATCGGGCCGCACACGAACAATCATGGCCACACACCAATTCAACCCGACCACGACCGCCAACAGAAAGAGCCCCGCTGTGAACCCGCCGTGCAGATTGGCCCAGAGGAGAAAAAGCGGCGGGAGCATCCAGATAATCCACCGGGTTCCTTGCCGCAGCCTATCAAGTACCACCGGCACCACTGCCACACCGAGCAAGGTCACCACTTGCGTACGCGCCCCCAGAAACGGCAGTGCCACCCATAAGGACAAGACACAGGCCGCCAGGCGAATCGGCCAGATCGCCTGCCCGGTCCGTGCGGCGATGATCCAGGCCGCAGCTATGACCAGGCCGAAGAACGCGATGACAAGCAGGCTCCCGGCGGAACCTCCGGTCCTGTAGAGCCATCCGAGTACGAGATCAGTCAGCCACGCATGCTCCACCCAGGGCCAATCCGGCATCGTGTGCGAGTAGGGATCTAGCGACGGCAGATGCCCTCCGGTCATGAGCCAATCCAATCCGGTCCGCAAATGCCAGCCAAAGTCCGGCTCGGTCAACGGCTGTAGCGCAAAGTTCGCAATGATCAGAAGCAGAAGGGCATTCAATGCCGAAGTGCGAATGGCGGGTTCCTGACCTGAGCTCGCTGGCATACCATTCCGACACGGACGTTTCATAGCAGGCGGGAACCGGCCTGATTTGCCACAAGCAGGTTCCCCAATACCAGCCAATCGACTTCGGTGCGCTGGAAGCAGCGAACCGCTTCTTCCGGCGAACAGACGATCGGCTCCTGCACATTAAAGGAGGTGTTGAGCAGAACAGGCACCCCGGTCCGCCGGGCGAAGGCCTGCAGCAATCGATGGAAGAGAGGATTGGCGTACCGGTCGACCGTTTGAACTCGCGCCGACCCATCCACATGCACCACGGCCGGGATAATGCCCTTCGCGCTAGGCTTCACAGAGACCGTCAACATCATAAAGGGAGAAGGGGCCGGCACATCGAAGTACGCAGCCGCCTCTTCTGCCAGCACGGAAGGCGCGAAGGGACGGAATAATTCACGCTGTTTGACCTTGGCATTGATAAGCGCACGAATGTCCTCCCGGCGTGGATCGGCCAGCAGACTGCGATTGCCCAACGCTCGCGGCCCCCACTCCATCCGCCCCTGGAACCAGAAGACTAATTTGCCATTTGAGAGCTCCTGGGCCACGAGATCGCACAACGCCGCATCGCCTAACCGCTGAGCCTGTAACCCCGCTTGCCGCAATGCGGTCTGACAGTCCACTTCACTGAACTGCGGCCCCCAATAGGCCGCCGTCATGACCGGACGCTGAGCCATCGCCCCGCGCCGAAACGTGTGCCACAACGCGGCACCCATCGCGGCACCGGAGTCACCGGCGGCAGGAGGAATATAGATCTCGCGAAAGCCGGCGTCTCGCCACAACCGACTATTGGCCACACAATTGTAGGCCACTCCGCCCGCCAGGCAGAGTTGATCAGCCTTCGTGTTCATGCGAAGCGCGCGGGCCAAGGCCAGCAAGACTTCCTCCAACACCAGCTGCACGCTCGCGGCCAGATCGCGATGTCGCTGCATCACCGCTTCGTCTGGCAGCCGCGGTGCGCCAAGCAAGGAAACCAACCCGGGAACAAAGATCCCGACCCGCGCCAGGTGGAAGTCCAGCAACGTGGTATTGAGCGTAAAGGTTCCATCGGGAACAAGCCGGAGGATATGCCGACGAATAGTCTCGGCGTAACGCGGCTCTCCATACGCCGCCAGCCCCATCACGATGTACTCATCGTGGTCCGGCTTGAACCCCAGAAATGCGGTCATGGCGGCATAGAATTGGCCGAGCGAATGGGGAAGCGGCGTGCGCCCGATTGCTTGGATCTGTTGCCGGTCGGCCATCGCCACCATGGTCGAATGCGATTCAGAGGCTCCGTCGACAACCATGACTGCCGCTTGTTCAAATGGGGAGACCAGAAACGCGCTGGCAGCATGGCACATGTGATGATCGAGAAACGTGACGGGTGGGCATGGCGTCCCGTCGATCTGCTCGCTCAGCTTCCGCCGCAAGCAGGCCAGTTCCCACCACTCCTGACGCAGACGCTCAATCGACCGCCGGCCCTTCTCTCGAAACAGTTCGGGCGAGCGGAACATCGCGCTGAACGCTAATCTTGCGCGCGTGCCGATTTCCCAATACCTCCACGGCACCGCCACCGCGTCGAGATCGCAGAGACGGAGCCCGGCTTCTTTCAGACAGTATCGAATCGCATGGCCGGGCAAGGCGGACACATGCTTGATGCGAACGAACCGTTCCTCTTCCGCAGCCGCCACAATCCGCCCGTCTTGGACGAGCGCGGCTGCCGCATCGCGCATATTGGAAAGCCCCAGAGTCAGCATGGGAACCGAGCATAGATCGAGTGGCCGCAAGGCCGCAAGAGATGGACGGCTCCGTGTTGCTTTCACCTTTTGAATCCGGTACGGTGACCCGTCCAAATTAACCCCGGCCCTCGGAGCGAGACCTCCATGCACGGTTCCTTGTCCATGCCCGCCAGCCCCCCCCAAAAGCCACTTCGAACCATCTTGACGATGCTCTTCCTGATCACTGGGGTCGGATGTGCGAGCCGCTTGGAGTTTCCTCCAATGGGTGAGCCGTTGCCTGTCTCAGTCAAGCTGGAAATCCCTGCTTCGATCAAAACTCTGCGGGCGGAGTATACCGACGGATGCGGACATCTCATGCAGGTCCCGCTCGGAGCTCGTCTGGAAGAAGCTCTTGTGGAAGGCGCCTACCGGACGTTCAAGTCCGTCTCCTATGAGGGGGGCGGAAGCAAAGATGCGGTTCCGGAAGCTCTGGTGCGCGTGGATCTCGTGAATTGGTCATTCAAACTTCAACAGGACAATGTCTACGACCGCGTCCCGGCGAATATTCAATTGAATGCCATCGCACGGGTCTATGATCTCACCGGAAAAGTCCTGCGCGAATCCGAAGTGAAGGTCGGACGCCAAGAGCGACTGCGCCTAGAGGCCACTCAGCGCAACTGCGACTACATCGTCGACCCATTTATCCAGGACACCTCTGTCGACTTTGCAGCGAAAGTCTCGATGGATGTTCGGCAAGCCTTCGGAGGAGCGACCCAGGAGGCCGTGCCGACGGTGACCTCCGTCCCGGCGACGCTGCCTCAACCTGCAGCGGGACTCCAGACAAGCAAGCCTCAGCCTCCGGCTGCAACAGCGTCCGCGGCTTCTTCCCTCCGCTTCAAAGCGATGGTCCTTGATGAAAATGGAAATCTTGTTTTGGAAGGCGGTGAACGCGTTCGGGTCCGCGTTGATATTGTGAACGTCGGCACGACGGCGATACAACAGGCCATCGTCTCCCTCTCCGGCAGTCAGGCGCTGATTACGCACTTCCCGTCAGCCGTACTTCCCGTCCCGACGTTGCAAGCGGGAGAGACCAAGTCTATTGAGTTTGTGGCCACTCTGCCGCCTTCCGTGCAGCCGCAGAAAGCCGAACTCCATGTCACGGTCGAAGAACCGGCCACGCACACGGCGGCCCCATCACAAACGTTGGCAGTCGTGATGCAAGCGACTGGGATTAAAGCCGATGACGTGGACCAAATCCCCATCGCCACCACGGAATTCCGCCAACCCAACACCTATCTGATCTCGATCGGAATCGGATCCTACCGGGACCAACAGCTCCTCCCCCGCAAATTCGCGTCGCTCGATGCGGAAATGGTGTCCAACTACTTTCAGGCTCTCGGGGGAGTTCCTTCGACCAATGTCCGCCTTCTACAAGATTGGAAAGCTTTGCGCCCGGATATCGACGAAGCCCTACTGGACTGGCTCCCGTCGCATATGACCAAAGATGCTGTGGTTATTGTGTACTTCGCCGGCCAGGCTCTGGTGAACCATACAGGAGATGTGCTCCTGGTTCCCTACGAGGGGAGCCCAACCGCGACTTCACGCCTCTATCCGCTGAAGGATCTTGAAGCGGCGCTGGCACGACTCAAGGCAAAACAGACCATTCTGCTATTTGATGGAATAGTGTCGAGACTCCATAGCGACCCCAAAATGAAGAACCTCCCTCCCCGCTGGAACTCAGCAGGTTCATCAATGATCCGCATCATCAGCAGCGACAGCCTCAACAAGGGCCTCGAAGACGACAAGCACCGCCATGGACTGATGACGTACTACCTGCTCCGCGCGCTACGAGGGGAGAGCGACTCGAACCGCGATGGGTCCGTCACCCTCGCAGAAGTGGCCGCCTACGTGAGCCAGAAAGTCACATGGGCGGCGAAGACTCAATTCAGCAGTGATCAACGCCCGCTCATCACTCCCCCGCTCAAACAGACAGATCCGTCCTCTGGTCTGGTGCTGAGTAAACTCGCGGCGATTCGAGGCGAGTAAGCTCTTCCAACTCCGCCGGCCTCATACGGAATACATTCTCTGCCGGTCCAGTGTGTACCCTGGCCGCTGACGCGCCTCCATCCGCAACGGACGCCTCCCCCATCAGCTCAGGAAGTCAGTGACGATCAAAGAGACGTGATAACTTGGGACGACGGCACGGCCGGACGGGAAGAGGCAGGTCTAACGTACCCACTCCGCTCAAGGAAGGTCTGACCAAAAAACGAGAGGGGCGGGA